>NZ_NDIO01000063.1:0-4352 GCF_002241085.1 Vibrio sp. V03_P4A6T147 | reverse complement strand
GTGTAAAGCACGATGTTAGCTATAGTAATTATCCATCTATTGATGTCGATTTAATTGAAGGCAGTAAAACGACATTTAATAGAATAAATCTATAAATGTTATTTAAATAATAAGGAGAAGTATAAAGATGAAATTTAATCGTATTATGCCACTAGTACTTTTATTTAGTGGTTCTATTATGGCAGCTGAAACAGTGGAGCATACAGTAACAGTATCTGCGCAAATACCCAGCGAAAACTTCTATGTTGCGGCGGTTGGTGATTGGATTAATAGCACGCAAAAATTGCAATTTAACCCTAATACAGGAAAGCTTGCTTCCTTTTCTCAACAAATGGAGGTGAAAAGCACAATTGGTCCTATCAAGGGGTACTTATTAAATAAGGCCGCTTTAAGCCGAGCAAACGGAAATGAGGAAATTGACTTAATCGTTAAACTTGCAGGTAAAGAATTAAGCACTGAATCCCAAGAATTATTAACATTAGATAATGTCAGAAATGGTAAAAAAGTTGGTTTTGATATAGTACCAGCTGCCGCTCCAAGTGGAGGTTATACTCCAGGAAATTATCAAGGGGTTGTAAGTATGGTATTTGAATCTGAAGCACCAGTAACACCACCTCCTGCAGGAGAGTAAATATACTTTAATTTACTCCCTAGTTTATAAAACAAGGGGCCGAGAGCCCCTTTATATTAGTGATAGAAGTAAATCACGATGCGATATATCATTTTGTTTTTTATAATGTTTTCTCCTCACTCGTTTGGCATTGAATTAACCTCTTTGATTAAACAATCTCAACAATTACCTAAAGGATTTAGTGACTACTTTTTTGGTGCTCCATTAATGGCAAATATTGTAATTGATGATAAAAATCTTGGTAGTGGTGAGCTAATTCTTGGTAGAGATAATAGCGTTCGTTTAATAAATTTAGTCGATATTTCTGAAAGTGAATTTAGTGATAAGGAAAGAGAAATTTGGAAAACAAACTTAGCAGGTAAATTAAAATTAGGGAAATGTAGTGTAAATTGCTCTGTGAATATATTAATTGCGTATTATAGCCTAGATAAATCTCAGCTTTCTATCATAACTCGTCAGGCTGAGATGCGAGAAAGTGAAGATAACTACCTGACATTACCTGACGAAAACCTAGGGTTGTTACTGCGCAATCAACTCCGTTGGGTTTCTGAAGGAGAAAAACAGACTGGTTTGCTGAACTTTCAGTTAGAAGGTAATGTCGATTCGTGGACGCTATTCTCAGAAGGAGATGTAGTCAAAGGTGATTATAATCAACAAAGTATCCGGCAAGCTTATATCGAGCAGCTTAATCGTAAATACTACACTCGCTTCGGATATTTCACTCCTGATTCACAAGGATTAATTCATCAACAGAATTATTTTTCATCTAACGATATTAATACTGTAGGCGTTATGTTTGGTAATTCAGATTTATTACGCAAAGATCAAGGGGTGCCAAGTTTAGTCCCAATTCAATTAACCAGTGCACGTCCCGGAATCGTCGAAATTTACAAAAATGGTCAGTTATTGCAATCGCAACTGATTCAATCTGGTTTACAGATGCTCGATACCAAGACACTGCCGGCAGGTATTTACGAGATCGAACTTCGCATACTTGAGGATGGTCAAGAAACTCAAAGAAAAACTGAGATGGTGTATAAGCCATCAAGTTGGACGACACCAGAAGATCGTTGGCGTTATAACCTTTACGCAGGTTGGCAGGTTCCGCTCTGGAGCAATATTGATGAGGATATCCCAAAAGTATTAACTGCCGGTGTAGAGTTGAATCATTTACTAACACCCTCAACGATAGTAGGTATTGGAAATCGTTATGCTGATAAACGTTTACACCAGTCAATATCATTCGATTGGAACGTTTCACCTTCACTGCGTTGGTTGAGTACTCTGAACCACAGTGAAGGAATAGGTTGGGGATATAATGCACAAGGCATAATAAATTTGAACACTATTAACATGGTACTAGGTCATACTGCTCGACATACAACTCATCATGATGATGCATCAACCGCTTACTTTTCTATGCAGTATCCGTTGCTACGTTGGGGAAGCACAAATCTTTATCTTGCTCATCAGCCTAAACAGGGTTCATCGGTTAACCTTAGTTGGAGTTATGCAGAGCGTTGGCAAGGTGAATGGGTAAACTGGGGTTTAACCTTGTTTGATCGTCCAGGAAGCTTAAGTACTAATAATGAGAGAGATCGCGGTGCAAGGCTTTCATTTTCAATCAGTTTTGGTTATGGAAATGGAAATTTATCATTGGGTTTGGGTAGCCGTACTTCACGCTCAGGTGAACAAGATCAAGAGTTCAGTTTGAATTATCAACAACAAATGGACTTAGGACCTTTAAAACAGATCAGTGCAGGTATAACTCAAGACAATTATGGTTCAGGCTTTTCGGGTTATGGCCGCTACTCTGCCGATTGGGTAGATGGAGATGTTTTTATGCAAAATTCCTCATATAATCGTGATTGGTCATACGGCGTAAATATGGACAGTTCGATCGCGATCAATCGAAAAGGTAGCGCAATTGGCTCTGGAGGTGGCCAACAAGAAGCTGCTATGATTTTAGATATTGAATCTGATACAGCAGAGGCTCGTTTGCGCGTATCTAGCGATGGTGGGAAGAGTATGACCTTAGGTAGTGGACGACACTTAGTACCTGTGGCGGCCCTTGAAAATGGAACCTTACAATTTGATATGATTGACCAATACTCTTCGCCATTGACCATTCGTCCTGCATTTGTGCCATATTATTTAAACCGAGGCGGCGTTGGTTATCACAAAGTCCAAGTCGTGAAAACAGTGACTGTAATTGGTCGTTTAGTTGATGAACATGCTCAACCATTAGGAGGTGCAAAAGTGATCAATCATGTTGGAAGGACGGTGAGTGAACCTGATGGATTCTTTGTCGTTGATGTCAGTTTAAAACAACCGAGCTTAACCGTTGAAAATGAATACCAGAGTTCCTGTGAATTTTCATTGGGTGATTTAAAAAATGGATCTATACACGATACTATCTTAGTTGGAGACTTATTGTGTAAGTCTAGTAGCATTGCAAAACAATATAATTAACGTACACCTGTACTACAAATTCTCTTTAGTTCAGAATGGTTTCTAAAAATGAACATGCTCTATAAAAAAAACATAACACTTATGCTTTTTATGTTTCCGATACTTTCTTATTCGGCTGTGTTTGATATTAATGCTGAATAT
The DNA here is from genome assembly GCF_002241085.1 of Vibrio sp. V03_P4A6T147. Classification (NCBI taxonomy): domain Bacteria; kingdom Pseudomonadati; phylum Pseudomonadota; class Gammaproteobacteria; order Vibrionales; family Vibrionaceae; genus Vibrio; species Vibrio sp. V03_P4A6T147. The sequence continues at coordinate 1,108 of NZ_NDIO01000063.1, read as the reverse complement.
AAGCCAGATGCTTTTATGAATGGTGCGGAGTTTATTAATACTACGCCATGCTATACTGAACTTTCTGAAGGGTTGCCATGGCCTATTGGATTTTGTAATACTAGTGCACCGATGAAAGATACTACTATTGTTTCAATGCCGGTCAATCTTACTAGAACACCAAAATATAATGGGGTATGGCGAGATGATTTATTCTATTTTAAGGTTTTTAAACCAAAAACAATTATGTTAAATAATTTTAATGGAGATAATGCAAGTGTGGAATTAATACCAACCAACCTTGGTGGTCGATTTGTTGGTCCTGAGCGGAAATGGGCTTATGATTCAAGGAATGTTTGTACTAGGCATCCATTTGTTGTGGGAGGGGCAACTCACATTGCTTTTTTATGGAATTTCCCTGTTTCTCAAGTAGTTAAAAGTTGCAGAAATGTTGAAGTTACTAGTAAATCTTATTTACCTTATACAATTGATCACTTATTTTTTGGTTTTCATATTTCTACACCTAATCCGTTGACTATGAAAAATGGTAACTATACTGGCAGTGTGACGTTATCTGTAGCACCTAATGGTGATATCGATTTTGGAAATGGAAGCTATAGTGATAGTATTACATTAAGAATTAATTTGCGTGTGAAGCATCAAATAAAAGTGGAGTTTCCTCAAGGTAGTGAAAATATTATACTTAAACCGAACATAGGGTGGGATAATTGGCTAACAGGAGGCAAAGCTCCTGATACTTTAAATTATCAATTAAAATACCGCTTATGGTCTAGTAGCAAGTTAAATATTTCTCTGCGATGTCAATATGAATCTGGAGAACATTGTGCTATTAAAAATAATAAAAACCATTTAGTACCACTAGATATTATTTATGATGATAGGGACAGAAAATTAAATTTATCCAAAAATCCAACCAGAATTAATTCTGATAATGTATTACTTGGAGCAGAAAGAACAATCGATTTTTCTATAAATAAAATATCCATTAGAGATATGTTGAGGTATTCAGGAAGTCGCTATGAAGGAAATGTCACTATAATACATGATGCTGATTTTTAATAAATTACATTAAATTTTTTATATATTCATAAATCGCACTATCACTGGT
>NZ_NDIO01000247.1:0-4368 GCF_002241085.1 Vibrio sp. V03_P4A6T147 | reverse complement strand
AAGCAATACCAACTAAAAATACAACAAAAGTAAGTCAGTAAAGTGAAAATAAAGAGAGATAATTAAATCGGTAAAAAGAGGTGTAACAAAGATGCGCCAGCAAACACTGACGCATAATTATGTAATCAAAGATCGTTCAAACCTAACACGTCAGTCATGCTATAAAAACCCGCAGGTTTATCAGCAAGCCAAACCGCTGCTCTCACTGCACCATTGGCAAAAGTCATACGATCCGTCGCTTTATGGGTGATTTCTACACGTTCACCGATATCAGCGAACATCGCGGTATGCTCACCCACGATATCGCCAGCACGAATCGTAGCAAAACCAATCTCATTTTTAGTACGTTCACCGGTAATACCTTCTCGCGCATAGACGGCAACGTCACTCAGTTGGTTACCCATAGCATTAGCAATCGCCTCTCCCATGCCAATTGCGGTTCCTGACGGAGCATCCACTTTATGACGATGGTGTGCTTCAATGATCTCAATATCACAGTAATCACCCATCACTTTAGCCGCTTTTTCAAGCAATTTGAAAACAAGGTTAACCCCAACGCTGTAGTTAGGAGCCATGACAATCGCAATCTGTTGTGCGGCAGCATTGATTTGTGCTCTTTCTGCTTCAGAAAAGCCCGTTGTGCCAATCACTAGCTTCTTACCGTGTTTTTTACATAACTCAATATTGGCTAAGGTGCTCACAGGAGCTGTAAAATCAATGATGACATCGAAGTTATCTACGGCATTCTCTAGGTTATCCACCAACGCGATATCAAATCGCCCTTCACCGCATAACTCACCGATATCAACACCAACCAACGAGGACTCAGGACGCTCTGAGCCCGCACCCACTCGAGCATGGTTATTTTGATAAGTGGCTTTCACCAAATTGCGGCCCATTCGACCCGCCGCTCCTGCAATCGCAATTCTCACCATTGCGTTATTCTCCATTGTGACGACATCAGCTTAAGCTTGCATCGTTTCTCTTCGTTCAAGGTGTTTCTGTAAACTATCAACATTTGCTTGTGGTGGCTAGCGACTTAGGCAAACTCTTTCATGACGCGCTCGACGATGGGCGTATTGGCTTCAGGAAATGAATAGTTTGCCAACTCAGAAACCGCTACCCATTCTCCTTGCTGCCCTTCTTTACCATACGGCTGATGATCAAATTGTGTCACGCAAATAAAATCAAAAGTTAAGGACTTGTCTGAATAGTCAAACTCAAGGTATTGGTAAGGAGATTGCTCAGTAATATGAATACCAATCTCTTCATCTAGCTCGCGGAAAATGGCTTGTTCAATCGTTTCTCCCGCTTCAACTTTGCCGCCAGGGAACTCCCAAAAACCGCCTTTGTGAAGATGATCTGGTCGTTTGGTAATGTAAATTTCTGATTTATCGCTATTGAAGATAATAGCCGCAACAATATGAACACGTTTCATAAAGACTCCGATTCGCCGACTTCCCAACCTAGAAAAGAAAGATGAGAAATATTGAGTTAAAAAAAGAGTCGCCTAAGCGACTCTTGGGGTGATCATTCAAGGGATTAGTTGATCTGTCCGTGGCACTGTTTGTACTTTTTACCGCTACCACAAGGGCAAGGCTCATTACGACCAACTTTACGCTCTTCACGAACCATAGGCTGGTGCCCTTGATCTTCAGAAGCTTCATCTGCAACCGAACTGTCGGCACTTTGGTGCTGGAACTGTTGGCGACGCGCGGCTTCTTCCGCTTGCGCTTGACGCTGTGCTTCCATACGTTCAACTTCTTCTTGCTGTTGTACGCGCACCTTCGACAAGATAGTAATCACATCGGTTTTTAAAGAATTCAGTAGTTCTTCAAACAGCTCAAATGACTCACGCTTGTACTCTTGTTTTGGGTTTTTCTGCGCGTAGCCACGTAGGTGGATGCCTTGGCGCAAATGATCCATCGCCGCTAGATGCTCTTTCCACAAGGTATCCAGAGTTTGTAGCATGACCGATTTTTCAAAATTACGCAGAACAGAAGCCCCAACTGCTTTCTCTTTTTCACGATACACACTAACCGCTTGTTCAAGAATACGTTCGCGCAGCGCTTCTTCGTACAATTTATCATCAGCATCTAGCCATTGCTGTAATGGCAGCTCTAAATCAAAATCGTTTTTCAAACGATCTTCCAATCCTTTAACATCCCACATATCCTCAAGTGATTGTGGCGGAATGTATTCGTCAATAACGGAAGTCAGAACATCTTGACGATTCTGCTCAATCATTTCGCTGATATCGTCTGCTTCCATGAGCTCATCACGCAGCTCATAAACTACTTTACGTTGATCGTTAGCAACATCATCGTATTCAAGAAGCTGTTTACGAATATCAAAGTTACGTCCTTCGACTTTACGTTGTGCTTTTTCAATCGAGCGAGAAAGCATCTTACTTTCGATCGCTTCACCTTCATCCATACCACTTTGGATAAGGCTTGCCATACGATCTGAGGTGAAGATACGCAGCAGTGAATCTTCCATCGATAGATAGAAACGTGAAGAACCCGCATCCCCTTGACGACCAGAACGACCACGTAACTGGTTATCGATACGACGAGATTCGTGGCGTTCAGTACCAATAATGTGCAGACCACCAGCGGCTAACACTTGGTTATGAACCTCTTTCCACTTCGCTTTGATCTCATCGATCTGCTCTTGTGTTGGATTCTCTAGCTGCTCAATTTGTGCCTGCCAGCTGCCGCCCAATACAATATCAGTACCACGACCAGCCATGTTAGTCGCAATCGTCACCGCGCCCGGAATACCCGCTTGCGCTACAATTTCTGCTTCTTTTTCATGGAATTTCGCGTTAAGCACGTTATGTTTCACTTTAGCTTGCTTCAACGCATTAGAAAGTAGTTCAGATTTCTCAATCGAAACCGTACCGACTAGCGTTGGCTGACCTTTCGCAACACGCGCTTTGATGTCTTCAATGATCGCCGCAAATTTTTCAGCTTCAGTGCGATACACCACATCAGGCATATCATCACGAACCATAGGTTTATTGGTTGGGATCACCACGGTTTCCAAACCGTAAATCGATTGGAATTCGAACGCTTCGGTATCGGCAGTGCCCGTCATACCAGAAAGTTTTTCGTATAAACGGAAATAGTTTTGGAAAGTGATCGACGCAAGAGTCTGGTTCTCGTTTTGGATTTTAACACCTTCTTTCGCCTCGACAGCTTGGTGTAAACCTTCAGACCAGCGACGACCTGGCATGGTGCGGCCAGTGTGCTCATCAACGATGACCACTTCGCCCTCTTCTGTCACGATGTAATCAACGTTTTTCTCAAATAACACATGCGCACGCAATGCGGCATTGACGTGGTGAAGTAAGCTAATGTTCGTGGGTGAATAAAGAGTATCGCCCTCTTCCATCAAACCATTTTTCACCATTAACTCTTCAACAAATTCTTGACCCGTTTCAGTCAAATGAACTTGTTTTGATTTTTCGTCAACCGTGTAGTGACCATCACCACGATACTCTTCAGAATCTTCTTTATCTTGCTTTTGCAGAAGTGGAATGAGGGTATTAATGCGGATGTACAACTCAGAACTATCTTCTGCAGGACCCGAGATGATCAACGGCGTTCGCGCTTCATCAATAAGAATCGAGTCCACTTCATCGACTACAGCAAAGAAACGTTCACGCTGTACACGGTCTTCTTTGCGGAAAGCCATGTTGTCGCGTAAGTAATCGAAACCAAACTCGTTATTGGTCCCGTAAAGAATATCGGCTTGATAAGAAAGTTTTTTCTCTTGTGGTGGCATATTGGGTACGTTAATACCGACCGTCATGCCTAAAAACTCAAACAGTGGGCGGTTTGTTTCTGCGTCACGTTTAGCAAGATAATCGTTGACAGTAACAATGTGCACGCCTTTGCCAGGCAAGGCATTGAGATACGCAGGTAAAGTCGCGGTTAACGTTTTACCTTCACCAGTGCGCATTTCTGCGATTTGACCCGCGTTGAGAACCATACCGCCGATCAACTGTACGTCGAAGTGACGCATACCATATACGCGCTTGGACGCTTCACGCACGGTGGCAAATGCTTCAGGAAGTAATTGGTCTAAGGTTTCACCTTGCTCTAAACGTTGACGAAACTCAACCGTTTTGGCTTTTAATTCTTCATCAGTTAGTGCTTCAAAAGTAGGCTCGTAGCTGTTGATCTCTTTGACAATTTTTTTAAGGCGGCGCAGCGTTCTGTCATTGCGACTGCCAATAACCTTTGTCAGTAGCTTAGTTATCATGTGTCAGGAATCTCTCTTTATTAGATCGTTTTCGATCTACTCTTAATGCCGTCAGTCTCTACCAGTTTTGAACTAAGGATACTGAGATAAATCATGTAT
>NZ_NDIO01000137.1:0-4439 GCF_002241085.1 Vibrio sp. V03_P4A6T147 | reverse complement strand
AAAACAAAGATCTAGGCATGCGTATCCGTCTAAAATACTTCTTCTAAGTTTTAAAACTTAAGCATTAAATCTCAACTGCTTTTGATGCCTACCGTTCGGTAGGCATTTTTTGTATAAGCATATGCGATGATTTACAGCTGTTTAAGCATCCACACATCGCAGCCGTTGTGCTCAGTGCCGTCCATTGGTCGATCCAAATGTATAAATCCGAGCTTTTCATATAACTGAATGGCGGATGTCATACTAGATAACGTATCCAAATAGCAAGATTGATAACCTGCATTTTGAGCAAACGATAGGCATGCTTCACTGAGCATTTTTCCTAGCCCGCAACCGCGACTTTCTGGTAATAAGAAGAGTTTTTTTAGCTCACAGATCCGTTGGCTATGATGAAAGGCTGCAATACCTGCTCCACCGACAATGATGCCATCACGTTTGGCTACCAGATAAAGGCTGCTGCTCTCTTGCGTATAATGTTGACTCATGTTTTCCACTTCAGCATCAGATGGGCCAAAACCCTCACCGATGGCTCCAAATTCAGCACCTACAGATTGGATAATTTTACAAATGTCCGAATCATCTTGTGGTTCGATTGGTGTTATCGTGATGTTCATCGTTTCTTCTTAAAAATAGTCATGTTTTTATTATTGTTTGGGGGGAGGGAGGTAATATCAAGAGAGCGGCAAAAATAATGCCGTTTTTTTGTTCAAGAGCAAGCCTCAGTATCATTTCAATTTGGCTTTAGAGGTGGCTTTCGATACTATGTGCAGCTATCTGAAAAATACAAAAACATCCTATACGGACACTACCTACAGGTAGATGAGGAAACGATGCAACATCTAGAAGAGATTATTGCTAATGCGACCGCAGCGATTAATGCTGCCGATTCGCTAGTCGCACTTGATGAAGTGCGTGTTCAGTACTTGGGTAAAAAAGGTGAGTTAACCACTCAGCTACAGAGCCTAGGTAAATTGCCACCCGAAGAACGCCGCGCTGCAGGTCAAGAGATCAACGTTGCGAAAGAAACAGTGCAACACGCCATTGCTACGCGTAAAGATGCTTTGCAGCGAGCAGAGTTAGAAGCCAAACTAGCGGCTGAAACGATTGACGTTACTTTGCCTGGACGCCGCATTGAAAATGGTGGCTTACACCCAGTGACTCGCACAGTTGAACGCATTGAGCAGTTCTTTGGTGAGCTTGGTTTTCATGTTGAATCTGGCCCTGAAATTGAAGACGCCTTCCACAACTTTGATGCGTTGAATATTGCTGCCGATCACCCAGCACGTACTGATCACGATACCTTCTTCTTTAATCCAGATTTAATGTTGCGTACACACACGTCAGGTGTGCAAATTCGCACTATGGAAAATGGTCAACCGCCGTTTCGTTTTATTGCGCCGGGCCGCGTATATCGTAATGACTACGACCAAACACACACACCAATGTTCCACCAAGTTGAAGGAATGTTGGTTGATGAGCACGTCAATTTTGCTCAGCTTAAAGGTATTTTGAACGATTTCTTATGTAACTTCTTTGAAGAAGAAGTTGAAGTGCGTTTCCGTCCTTCTTATTTCCCATTTACAGAACCTTCTGCGGAAGTGGATGTGAAGGGTAAAAATGGTAAATGGCTTGAAGTTCTAGGCTGTGGCATGGTTCACCCGAACGTTTTGCGCAGTGTTGGTATTGACCCTGAAAAATATTCTGGCTTTGCATTTGGTATGGGTGTTGAGCGTTTAACGATGCTTCGTTATGGCGTCAACGACCTACGCGCGTTCTTTGAGAACGATCTGCGCTTCCTCAAACAATTCAAGTAATTCAAGGGTAAACACAATGAAATTCAGCGAATCATGGCTTCGTGAGTGGGTTAACCCTGCGGTTACGACTGACGAACTTACACATCAAATTACAATGGCAGGCTTGGAAGTCGATGACGTTCTTGCTGTCGCCGGTGAATTTACTGGCGTCAAAGTGGGTCACGTTGTGGAATGTGGTCAACATCCAGATGCCGACAAACTGCGTGTAACGAAAGTTGACGTGGGTGAGGAAGAACTGCTTGATATCGTTTGTGGTGCAGCAAACTGCCGCCAAGGCTTAAAAGTGGCGGTAGCGACTGTTGGTGCTGTACTGCCCGGCGATTTCAAGATTAAAAAAGCAAAATTACGTGGTCAACCTTCTCACGGCATGCTTTGTTCATTCAGTGAGCTAGGGATTGATGTTGAATCCGCTGGCATTATGGAGCTTGCAGAAGATGCTATCGTTGGTACTGATTTCCGCGAATTCCTAAGCTTAGATGATGTGACTATTGATGTCGATTTGACCGCGAACCGCGCAGATTGCTTTAGTATTCGTGGCCTTGCTCGTGAAGTAGGTGTATTGAACCGCATTGATGTCACTGAGCCATCAGTCACCGCTGTTCCTACTTCAATTGAAGATAAAGTCTCTATTGAAGTGAAAGCACCGGCCGCTTGTCCGCGTTATCTTGGTCGCGTGGTTAAAAACATTAATGTTCAAGCCCAAACACCGCTTTGGATGCAAGAGAAGTTACGCCGTTGTGGTCTACGTTCAATTGATCCAGTGGTTGATATCACTAACTATATCTTGCTTGAACAAGGCCAACCGATGCATGCCTTTGATCTTGCCAAGATCGAAGGCGGTATTGTTGTTCGTATGGCCGAGCAGGATGAAAAACTTACGCTACTCGATGGTACAGAAGCTAAGTTGAATGTTGATACGCTGGTTGTTGCCGATCACAATAAAGCATTAGCCATTGCGGGCATTTTTGGTGGTGAAGGTTCAGGCGTTAGCTCAGAAACCCAAGATGTACTGCTTGAGTGTGCTTTCTTTGCACCAGACCATATCCGCGGTCGTGCTCGTAGCTATGGCCTACATACTGATTCATCCATGCGTTTTGAGCGCGGTGTTGACTACGCGTTGCAAGCCAGTGCGATGGAACGAGCGACTCAGCTGCTGGTTGATATTTGTGGCGGTGAAGTTGCACCAGTGGTTAGTGTTGAGTCTGAAACGGATTTACCTAAACCAAATCAAGTCACACTTCGTCGCACTAAACTGGACAGTTTGCTTGGTCATCACATTGCGGATGCTGATGTGGTTGAAATCCTAAAACGTTTAGGTATGAGTGTTGAGAGTTGCGCAGAAAGTTGGGTTGCTACCGCGCCAACGTGGCGTTTTGATTTCGCGATTGAGCAAGATTTGATTGAGGAAATTGGCCGTATTTACGGTTACAACAATATCCCTAATCAAGCTCCCGTTGCAGCATTGAGCATGAATGACCACCAAGAAGCAAACTTGCCACTTAAGCGTGTTCGTCATTTGTTAGTTGACCGTGGTTACCATGAAGCGATCACCTACAGCTTCGTTGAGCCAGAGCAGCAGAAACTGATTGTTCCAGATGTTGAACCACTCATTCTACCTAATCCTATTTCTGCTGATATGTCGGCGATGCGTTTGGGCTTGATCCAAGGTCTATTAAATACCGTGGTTCATAACCAGAAACGCCAGCAGCCACGTGTTCGTTTGTTTGAATATGGTTTGCGTTTTATTCCTGATGCTTCGGCAGAGAACGGTATGCGCCAAGAGCCTATGCTCGCGGGGGTAATATCCGGTACTCGTGGTGAAGAGCACTGGAACATGGACACCGCAACGGTAGATTTCTTCGATCTAAAAGGTGACTTGGAAGCCATTCTTGATTTAACCGCCAACGGCAAAGCTTACAGCTTTACTTCTGTTGCACACCCAGCGCTGCACCCTGGGCAATCGGCCGCTATCGTTGTCGATGGTGAGATTATTGGGGTGATAGGCACTGTTCATCCAGAGCTTGAGCGTAAGTTTGGCTTGAATGGCCGCACCATCGTATTTGAACTTGAATGGTCAGCGGTGAACACCCGTGTAATTCCAGAAGCTGCATCACTGTCTAAGTTCCCAGCGAACCGCCGTGATATAGCACTGGTTGTTGATGGCGCCATTGCTTCAGGTGATATTGTCGATGCATGTCGTAACGCTGGTGGTGAGCTTCTAAAAGAGGCGAAGCTGTTTGACGTTTATGTAGGCAAAGGGGTTGAAGAGGGCAAGAAGAGTTTAGCGATTGCGTTGATGCTTCAATCGACTGAACGTACTTTAGAAGAAGCCGATATTGCAAGCGCTGTTGAATCGATTGTGACTTCAGTAGCGGCACAGTTTGGTGCAGCCCTGCGCGACTAATTCAGAAAGTAGCCTAAGTATATTTGAGCAGGTTCAAGTTGGGCCTGCTTTTTTATATGCAATTTAGTGACAAGTTAGTGTTAAACAAGTCTATGATTTAACAGGTTATAAATTTTTTTATCAGAAATCGATATCCATTAAAAATAGTATGAAATTCTGAAAATATTGGCTGTTATGATATAACTAACTAAATTGTCAGTGTTTTTTCTCAATCTTCGACG
>NZ_NDIO01000227.1:0-19125 GCF_002241085.1 Vibrio sp. V03_P4A6T147 | reverse complement strand
GGTGAAATTGCCTAGAAATCAGTTTTTACTTCCAATTTTTATCATCATTTTGCCTCTTTTTTTCTATTGAGAAGTAAGGTTTGTAATACGCAGTGAATAAGGCGCAGCAGAGTAATGGATGCTTGAGGTTAACATTGATTAAATTTAACTAGTCATCACTCTGGATGCATCAATGGGGTGGTTGTTCCGTTGATGGTCATGGAAATATAGTGATAAAAAAGCCTGCAGAGTGCAGGCTTAATGGTGTTGATGTACTTAGAGTGATGTCAGTAGCTTTTGCAATTTATCGCGCTGCGCTTCGATGTGAGAGCGTTCAGGGCCGTGCTCCTGACAATGATCAAGAATGTAATCTAACGAATTAAGAACGGTACGCCAGCGAGGTGTTTTAGGCAGTGTCTCGATACGTAAGTACTTGTCTAGTGTCCGAGTCTGTAATGTGCTTCTATCGAGATACACTCGCCATAGCCCACTCTGCTCTGCAAAGGTAAACTTGCTTTGGTTACTGACCCGTTCCCAGTAATCTAAAGCACTGGTCATTGCTTCAACCAGTACTTCGCGCATTAAATCTTGCTTAGATTGACTCTCTCCCGATACTTTGTCGGCGATACGAGTGAACTCGCCACCGAGTTCTTTGAGCTGTTGCAGTTTTTCTTTATCGCCTTCAAATGCGTAACTGGATAGCGCTTCAATAGCGGTTTCAAGGTTATTGATGCGCGCTGCATTGATGTTTCCACCCACGTTAAATATGTACATAGCCTGCAACCCAGAGCCATCCGGTAGTCGTAACACATCAGCAGACATATGCTGACGTGTATCTTCGACATAGATATCGATATTACCGCAGTAATGCTCTTGCTCGACGACTAAGTATTTGGGGGCGATGAGTTCTTCCGCATTTGAGCGCTTTAGTTGTTCTTGGCTGCGCTTAAATAACCGAGCAGCCGCTTCGTTCGCAAAGCGGATTTTATGATCGTCTCGAATGCAAATAATGGCCTCAGGAGCGGATTCAAGCTGCTCTAGTAGGCGGCCTTGGGTTTCCAATAAACTGGCCTCTACCATTGCTCTATGCTTCAGCTCTTGTTGCAGTTGGTTGTTCTCAATACGTCTTTGTTCAGCTTTGCTGGCCGTTAAATGCGCCGTAATACGTGCAGCGAGCTCTTGCTTATTAAAAGGTTTCGATAAGTAATCGTTCGCTCCCGCTGCAAAACCACGAACTCTATCGTCAGTTTGATTTAATGCCGTCAACATAATGATAGGTAGCTCGGCATGATCGTATGTTTCTCTTAACTTTTCACAGACTTGGTAGCCGCTTAATCCTGGCATCATAATGTCGAGCAGTAGAAGTTCCGGTTTTTCTTTTTCGACCGCGCTAATGACTTCATTGCCATCTTTAGCGGTGCGGACTTGATAGCCTTCTAAACGTAGGAAGCTGTCTAGGACACGCAGATTGACGGGTTCATCATCTGCTATCAGTAGCACTGGGCCTTCTTTATTTTCAGGTAGTGAATGCATTTCAGGCAGTTCAATGTCTGAAATGGTCGGAGATTGGAAGTGGCCAGCTTCCATATAGCTTGTTGACTCAATTTCCGCTTTTGATGCTAATGGCAAGGTAAAGCTGAATGTCGTACCGACCATAGGTTGGCTACTGACATAAAGCGTTCCTTGCATTAATTCGATCAATTGACGGCTGATCGAAAGACCCAAGCCTGCGCCTTGTCGATAACGACTGGCATCTTGCCCTGCTTGAATCAGTGGTTCGAAGATGTGTTCAAGTTGTTCAGCAGGAATGCCTTGCCCCGTATCGACAACTTGGACACGAATCTTGTCATCAACCACATTGGCTGAAATGACAATTTTCCCTTCAGTCGTGTATTTAATGGCATTTCCTACAAGGTTATAAAGCACTTGCTCTAATCGTTGTGGATCGGCAGAGACCCAAATGCATTCATCAGGGATTTGGTTTATTACGCGAATGGGCTTTTTGTTGAGTAGATGGTTAGACAGCTCTAACACTAAGCGTGTTGCGCCGGATAGATCAACAGCACACTGTTTGATATCCAAGCTGCCATAGCGCATCTTATGGTAATCGAGTAAGTCATCGACCAAGTTTGTCAGCCGTTGTCCACTGCTGATGATTATGCCCAATTGATAACGGTGATCGGCCGTGATAGCTCCACTTGACCCAGAGATCAGCGCTTCTGCAATACCGACCATACCGTGCAACGGTGTTCTTAATTCATGTGACGTTGTGGCTAGGAATTCATCTTTTAGTTTGTTAGCGAGATGCAACTCATCGTTCTGTTTGCGGATTAATTGAATATTGCTTTCGAGCTCTTTATTTTGCGCTTTAATCAGCTGCATTTTTTCTCGGATTGAACGCTGCATACGCTCAAAACTCACTGCGAGTCGACCAATCTCATCTTTACGATCGGTATTGATAACATTTTCATCTAAATCCCCTGCTGAGACTTTTTCTGCCGCCCAAGTGAGCTTCAGTAGGGGAGAGGTAATAAAATTAGAGAGATAATGTGAAGCGATGACGACTAAAATAATCGCGGTTAGCATGGCGAAAATAAATAATTTCTCAAGCTGATGAACTCGCGCATAAGCCTCTTTTTCTGGTATCTCTACAACCAAAGCCCAATTGATATTTTTGTTTGCAACAGGTGCATAGGCGGCAATGGTTTTCTCATTCAATGTATTGGTGTAAGTACCAACGGCACTCAACCCAGAAAGCGCAAGATTGATCACTTTTTGACTAGTCTCGATTTCTTGCTGCGTGTAAGAGAGTATTCGAGAATGATGATCTTGCCCGACCAGTAAAGTCCTTATTTGCGATGTCGCATTGGTGTCAGCAACGAGTTTTGTGATGCCATTGTTTGGTAGGCGGAACATGGCGTAGCTGTGCAGGTAGCCCTGTTGAATAATGGGCGCGCCAAGCCAAGCAACTGATTGCCCTTCTTGTGGTGAAAAGTCAGAAATAATGACTGGTGTATATTCTTCATTGATTTTTCGTTGTTCGCCAACTTGCTGCTCTAACTGGCGGAATGTTTTACCCAGATTGCTATCTTTGTATTTTCCGGTCAGTAAATTCGTCCCATAGTTGTCGTGCTTATAAACGGAATAAACGACATCACCATCGAGATCCACCAGTAAAATATCGTCAAAATCAGAACGTTTAAGCAGTTCTAAATACGCCCAATGATAGCGTTTGTGCAGTAGGCGATACCGTTCACTGCCTACATAGCTGCTCGATTGTGGCAATATTGACGTTTTTATCTGATCACCAGAGCCAGGAATATAACGCTGCTGGGCATGCTCACGAGCTTGATCAATATCCAGACCAAGTCTTTGGAACGCATTGACTAAGCCGTAAAAGCGCCCTCCACTAGCATAAGCTAACTCTGAACGGACAAACCCCATCACTTCTGATTCTTTGGCCGTGAGGTAATCGAGAACTTGCTGTTGCTTAGTGTCTCTGACTGACAATAAGTGAGACGTGCTTTGTTCTTGAAGATCTTTAGTGTGTGATTGCAGAAAAAAAATGGCAGTCACAGTTAAAGGCGTGATGCTCAAAACGAGAAAAGCCAGCATAAGAGTATTTTGCAGGCGCTTAAATTTTTGCTTACGAGAGAACCTAAACATAGAAAAAGGCATTACTTTCCGTGAGGCTTTAACGACATGAGGTAGTCGTTAAAGTGAATGAAAAAAACAAAGAAAACCTAAAGTGACGAAATTAACGAGTTTTTTTACTTTGACAAGTAAGTCCTGTGGAAAGCGTGGTCACTAACGCAAAATTCGTAAAAATCATCCAGTTTAGTGACCAGTTGAGAGTGGATTACACTTATTGTTGTGACTTTTGTAATGTTTTTTTTGCGTGGTAAATGATGAATTTGTTAGTCTTATTTAACACCTCGCAATGACCATAAGCCTGTTCAATCAGCGGGGTATATTTAAGAAAACTGTTGGCCACAATAAAAAGTTCGCCTTTCACGGTTTGATGGCTTGGTGCGTTAGCCAGTAAGGCTTCTGTCGCACTATAGCTGGTCTCTAATCCGGAGTGGAAAGGGGGGTTTGAGACGATAAATTGATAATCTTTAGCGGTATCTGAGTAGACATCAGAGGCAAATACATTCCCTGATATGTTATTCGCTATCAAGGTTGCTTTGGTTGATTCAATCGCAAGCGCGCTGATATCGCACAGTTCAATCTCGATATCTGGGTTTAATGTGGCCATTACAGTACCCAACACACCAGCACCACAACCAAAGTCGAGAACTTTTCCTCTTAGTTTAGGTAGTGTATCGAGTAACAGTTGGCTGCCGAGGTCAAACTCGCCATGACTAAATACGCCAGGTAAACTTTTTACAATCAGTGAGTGTTGCTGATACTGCACCTGATAAGTTTTGAACCAGTCTGCAATTTGGAAGCTTGGTGGCTGCTGGGTGCATTGCCCCCAATAGAACGAACATCGTCGAGCTGAATCATACTTTTTAACCACCCCATAAGCTGCAAACATTTTTTCAATGCTTTTTATGCCCGAGCGGTTTTCACCCACGACCACAATCTCAGTCTCTTTGCCCAGTTTGGCCAACAGCATTGCAAGCAGATATTCAGCTTCCTGCTTCGCTTTGGGCCAGTAAAGCAGAATCATGTCAGCATCGGTTTCTTGCTCAAATTGAGCGCCAAAATGACATGTAATTTGCGAATAGGATTCAAGTTGGCGGTAGTAACCATAATGAGTGGTGAACACCGAAACAGAGCGACAATGATTAGCTAACTCTACAGGAAATAAATCCTCCGCTTCTCCAGCCACTAAAAGATGTTTTCCTTCGAAATAAGCAAGCTGACGCTGGGCAATTTGACTTGGTGCGGTGTAACTGGACATAGTGGGCTCTGCGCTAAAAAAAGAGGGGCAGATTCTCGCACAGTCTGCCCCTTGCTTCTAGCTTGATCGTTAGTAAGTCAAAAGTTAGCTATTATCTTGTTGATTGAGAAAACCTTTAAACTCTTCCTCATAAATATTAAACAGCACCATAGTGATGGCAAAAATGAGTGGGCCGTAAATTAACCCAATCAGGCCAAACAGCTGAATACCACCGAGCAGAGAGAAGAAGATCATTAAGGTGTTCATACCCGCGCTCCCTTGCATTAAAAAGGGCCGCAATAAATTATCAATTGAGCCAACAATGATAACGCTCCAGAGGGCCAAGAATATGCCCCATGTGCTATCTCCGGTTAGAAAGAGATAAACAGTGGCTGGAATCCATATCAGAGCAGTACCAACAACCGGAATAAACGAAGCAAACCCCATCATGGTGCCCCAAAATAACCCAGGGAAACCGGCGAGCCACATACCAAACCCACCCGCAAAGCCTTGCGCTATTGCGGTTAAGAATGACCCCATGACAGCCGATTTGGAGACTTGCTCAATTTCGCAGAGCAACCTGTCTTCTTGACTACGCGACAATGGCAAGATGTGCCTAAGAGCGCTGATGAGCTTATCGTGATCACGGAGTAGGAAAAACAACACGAACAGCATTAAGAAGAAATCCATCAAAAAACTGGTCGCATCACCCAGCACTTTTGCGCTAATACTGACCAAGTTGGTGCCAAATGAACTGGCAAATTGCCCCACTTTTTGTGCGATTTGTTGTGGCTGAATTTCATCAAAGGGCAAATATTGATTCGCAATGGCGAGTCCTTTGACAATCCAAGGATGAGCAAAGGCGGTTTGAATGCCACCATGGGTGACCCATTGGTACATGTTCTGAGAAAATACCGACCCTTGCTGCACAATAGCAGCAAAGACAAACAGCAGTGGAATCACAATAATAAACGTCAAAATAATACACGAGAGAAACGAGGCGGTATTTTTGTATTTGGGGATTTTTCGTTCGAGCCATTCATGAATGGGAAACATCAATAACGAGATGATGAAAGCCATGACAATCGAGTTGATATAAGGTGCAATCAACAGATAACAAGCAATAGCCGCAGCGACAAGTGCCGCAATGAGCACCCAGTGGCTAGAGGTGATTTTCACTTTTTCTGACACGTTGTTAATCCAACCTTGTAAAGTAATAGGGTTATAATGACTGCAAATCAGCGTGTTATCAATGAGGAACTGATGAGATGGGATGTTGTGATAATGAAAAAGGGTGTCAAAACCAGCATAAAAAAAAGTTGAAGCTACCGTGGTTTGCCATCAGCATGATGGCGTTGGTCGTTTTAGTGATTTATTACTGGCAATGATAGCTTGCTTATTGAGTCTGAAATGAATAAAGGGCTGATCTACAGCCCTTTATAATTATGATGAGTCTGCCTAATGGTGCTTATTCCGCTTGAGCTGCCATCATCGCAAAGCAGCGATCGGCCGCTTCTAATGTCGCTTCAATTTCTTTGGAGCCGTGCGCCAAAGAAGTAAAACTTGCTTCAAAAGCTGAAGGCGCTAAATAGACACCATGATCGAGCATCAAATGGAAGAAGCGCTTGAAACGTTCAACATCACATTTTGCGACTTCTTCATAACAGGTGACGCGTTCTTGATCGGTAAAAAAGAAGCCGAACATGCCACCAACTTGGCTGACCAGCAAAGGAATACCGTGTTTGTCTGCGAGTTCTTTGAATCCATCAGCCAATTGCTTTGTTTTGGCTGCGAGACGTTTTTCATTGCCTTCTTCTTTTAGAAGCGTCAAGCAGGCATAACCCGCAGCCATAGCCACAGGGTTACCTGATAGCGTACCAGCTTGGTACACCGGGCCCGTTGGAGCGATGTATTGCATCACATCACGGCGTCCACCAAAAGCGCCAACAGGCATACCACCGCCAATCACTTTCCCTAGCGTTGTTAAGTCTGGTTTGATGTTGTAGTAAGCCTGTGCACCACCTAGTGCAACACGAAAACCTGTCATTACTTCATCAAAGATCAGCAGAGCGCCTTCTTGGTCACAAATCTCACGTAAGCCTTCATGGAACCCTTCTACTGGTGGAATGCAGTTCATGTTGCCCGCGACTGGTTCGACAATAATGCAGGCTATTTGCTCTTTATTGGCCGCGAACAATTCACGTACAGATTCTAAATCATTAAAAGTGGCGGTCAGTGTATGTTTAGCAAAATCAGCAGGCACACCAGGAGAGCTTGGTTGGCCTAATGTTAAGGCGCCAGAGCCTGCTTTTACTAGCAAACTGTCCGCATGACCGTGATAGCAGCCTTCAAATTTTAAAATTTTATCGCGCCCAGTGAATCCACGAGCTAAACGAATGGCGCTCATCGTCGCTTCGGTACCGGAACTGACCATACGCAACTGTTCCATCGATGGAACCAGCTCAGAAACTAATTCTGCCATATCGATTTCCATCTCGGTCGGCGCACCAAAACTAAGACCGCGCTGCGCTGCGCCTATCACGGCTTCACGAATGACCGCATGGTTGTGGCCTAGTATCATTGGCCCCCAAGAGCCGACATAATCAATATAAGCTTTGCCATCAGCATCAAAAATCAACGGGCCGTCTGCGCGGTCGATAAAAATCGGCGAGCCACCAACTCCGTTAAAAGCACGTACAGGAGAGTTAACTCCACCGGGGATTGCACGTTGTGCCTTTTGATAAAGCTCTGCTGATTTGGTCATGGATTTATCCTCTTCTGCTTGTTCGGACCAGTTGGTGTCGCATTGTATACCCAAACTCACCAAAGACACTTTTTTTCACTCATTTTCTGAGCCCATTCACAGCCAAATAAGCGCCGTATAGTGTACAACTCACGCGACAGTGAGTGTTTTTTCAGTGCATAATGCCTCGATAGTTGGAGTTTTAGCTTAAGTGACGGTGAATACTTGAACGAATAGGTCAGGTATTAGATAATCATTGCATTATTAAACAAGAATCACCTTTACAGGCATAAGTTAAGCATAATAAGTCTGACAGGTATTAACACGAGTGAGAGAGGCCATCGTGAGTGAAGTAAATGTACCATTGTCATTTTCTGATACTGCAGCACAACGCGTAAAAATGTTGATTGCTGAAGAAGAGAATCCAGCGCTAAAACTGCGCGTTTATATTACTGGTGGTGGTTGTAGCGGTTTTCAATATGGGTTTACCTTTGATGAAAATGTAAACGATGGCGATACCACAATAGTTAATAGTGGCGTGACATTAGTGGTTGACCCGATGAGCTTACAATATTTGATAGGTGGCATTGTCGATTACACAGAAGGCCTAGAAGGCTCTCGTTTTTTTGTCAACAATCCTAATGCAACAACAACATGCGGTTGTGGTGCATCATTTAGTGTTTAACTAAAAAAGGTTCGATGCACAATTAATCTACTGTAGCTAATTAAGCTTAATAGCCCTATGTATTTGGATGTTATGTAGGGCTTTGCCTTAACCTTAAGAAGGCAAGAACATAATAAAGGATTATTTATGCCTGATACCAAAATCAGCCGTTCATCTATTGGCCGCTTTTTTTCGCAACGACCTTGGCTACTCTCGACGATTTTTATTTTACTTCTCTGTTTTTGGTTAGGTTTTGGGGCATTGAAAGCGGAAGAGCCCCGGCAAACTGCCAATGACACCATTCCTCTTGCGAAAGTTATTTACCAATCTTTTGAGGCTGAATTGACCGATAAGCATATCGATCTTTACGGTCGGACCGCACCTAATCGTCAAGCTAAAATTGGTGCTGAAATCGCAGGGAAAATTACTCAGATATCGATAGCAAAAGGACAGCCTGTCAATAAAGGACAACAGATCGTCTTAATCGATCAAGCTGATCTAGCGGCTCAATTAGAGAGTGCGCAAGCCTTGTTCAAACTCAAACAAAAAGAATTCAGTGCCGCTGAGTCGTTAAAAAATCGAGGTTTGCAAGGCGAAGTGGCCTTTGCTTCGGCGCAAGCCGCTTTAGCGGAAGCCAGCGCTGTGCAAAGTCGTGCCCAATTGGCTTTACGTAATACGTCAGTTGTGGCTCCCTTCGATGGCATTGTTGAAGACATATTGATAGAAAAAGGCGATTTTGTCGGAGTGGGTGACCCGATGATCACCTTTATTGATCTCAGTAAATTAGTGATAGAAGCGGATGTCAGCGAACGACACATCCAAAAAATCAAACAAGACCAAATTGCTCGTGTACGTTTTATCGATGGTTCTACTGTCGATGGCAAGGTTCGTTATATTTCTCGCGTCTCATCGCCTACCACCAACACGTTTGCTATCGAAGTGGAATTAGACAATCCCAATCAAACGATCCCCGCGGGTGTGAGCGCTGAAGTGGAGATGAGTTTGGAAACACAACTGGCGGTGAAAATCACGCCTGCCATGCTTGCGCTTGATGATCAAGGAAATTTAGGTGTTAAAACTCTGCAGCAAGATCGTGTTCGCTTCATCCCCATTCAATTGGTAAAAGCGGAGCAAGATGGTGTGTGGCTAACTGGGCTAGGGGAGACGGTGGATATTATCACTGTTGGGCAAGGTTTTGTTCGAGATGGTGATCAAGTGATTGCGGTCAAGAAACCTAACCACTCAGCGCAGTAGGGGGCGCCATGTTTTCTATTATTGATGCGGCGCTATCTCGCTCGCGCACTATGTTATCGCTGCTGATTTTTATCTTGATCGCTGGCGTAGCGACCTATTTTTCGATCCCTAAAGAATCGAGCCCTGACATTACTATTCCTATTATTTATGTCTCCGTAAGTCATCAAGGCATATCACCGAGTGATGCTGAGCGCCTTATCGTGCGGCCCCTAGAGCAAGAAATGCGCTCTATTGAAGGCGTAAAAGAGATGACGTCGAATGCTTCCGAAGGGCATGCTTCTGTAGTTTTGGAATTTAACGTTGGCGTTAACCTTGATAAAGCGATGGCGGATGTGAGAGATGCGGTCAATTTGGCCGAGCCGAAGCTACCAGCAGACAGCGATGAGCCGACCGTGAACGAAGTAACATTGGCATCAGAGCAACCGGTATTATCAGTGGTGCTTTATGGCACTTTACCAGAGCGAGCTATCGTACAAATTGCAAGGCAGTTGAGAGACAAATTAGAAAGCTACCGACAAGTATTAGAAGTTGATATCGCTGGCGATCGCGAAGATATTGTTGAGATCATTGTCGATCCCCTATTGATGGAAAGTTACGGACTCGATCAAGGCGATATCTATAACTTAATCGCACTGAATAATAAAGTCGTTGCGGCGGGTTTCGTCGATACGGGCTACGGACGTTTTTCCGTAAAGGTTCCTTCAGTTTTTGAATCCTTGAAAGATGTGTTAGAGCTTCCGGTGAAGGTTGATGGTAAGCAAGTCATCACCTTTGGCGATATCGCGACCGTCAGGCGAGCATTTCGGGACCCCGAAAGCTTTGCTCGTTTAGATGGCAAATCGGCGGTGGTGTTGGACGTTAAAAAGCGTGCTGGTGAAAATATCATCGAAACCGTTGAGCTGGTAAAAACGGTAATGGGAGAGGCGCAAAAACGGGAAGATTGGCCAAGTAATTTGTTGGTGAAATACACGTGGGATGAGTCGAAAGACGTTGAAATCATGCTCAACGATCTACAAAACAATATTCTGTCGGCCATTATTTTAGTCGTGATCGTGATTATCGCTATTTTGGGAATGAGGACGGCGCTGCTGGTTGGTATCTCAATACCAGGCTCATTTTTGACCGGATTATTAGTCTTGTCGGTGTTTGGACTAACCGTCAATATTGTCGTGTTATTTGCATTAATTATGGCGGTTGGCATGCTGGTTGATGGAGCCATAGTGGTAACTGAGTTTGCTGATCGGCGCATGCAAGAAGGTGTGCCGCGTAAAGAAGCGTATCGAGATGCCGCAAAACGGATGGCATGGCCGATTACCGCATCAACTGCTACTACTTTAGCCGCTTTTGCCCCTCTGCTTTTTTGGCCAGATATCACGGGTGAGTTCATGAAATACTTGCCTCTCACGCTTATCGCTACACTGGCTGCTTCATTGATTATGGCACTGCTTTTTGTTCCTGTGCTGGGAGGCTTAATTGGCCGACCGCAACATGCTTCGTCTGCCAGTCAAGCACGGATGATTGCTTTACATGAAGGTGATTTTGCCCAAGCGACGGGCATCACCAAGCTCTATTATCACACGTTGGCCATTGCGATTCGTCACCCACTTAAAATACTGTTCAGTGCGATAGTGCTCGCGATTGTGATTGGTTTTGCTTATGCCAAAGCAGGGCTCGGTGCCGAATTCTTCCCAGAGGTGGATCCGCCTTATTTCACCGTTAAAGTTCGTTCTTATGGCGATCTTTCCATCCAAGAAAAAGACACCTTAATGCGAGAAATTGAGCTGGTGATGCTTGGTCATGAGGAATTTGAGAGCGTCTATACTCGAACGGGGGGAGAGGATGAAATTGGCCAGATTCAAATTACCCCTGTTGATTGGCAATATCGCCGCACCGTCAAAGCGATTATTGAAGAGCTTAAAAGCACCACAGATCAGTTTTCAGGGGTGGAAATCGAGTATAAATTTCCAGATGCAGGGCCACCGGTTGAGCATGATCTGGTGATTGAAATGTCGGCGCGTACTCCTGAAAATCTTAATGAGGCCGCTAAAATGGTCAGAAAGTGGGCTGATAACAATCCCGCGTTGACTAATATCAGTGACACCTCAAATAAAGAAGGAATTGACTGGCGAATTGATATTCGACGTGATGATGCTTCTCGATTTTCAGCCGATGCGACATTGGTGGGTAACACAGTGCAATTTGTGACTAATGGACTAAAAATTGGTGACTACTTGCCTGATGATGCAAACGAAGAGGTCGATATTTTGGTGCGTTATCCAGAGGATAAGCGGGATATTGGTCGATTTGATCAGTTACGGGTCAACACACCCGCAGGTCTGGTGCCGATAACCAATTTTGCGCAGATAAAACCGGATCACAAACAAGATACGATCAAACGGATTGATGGTCGACGGGTTATCGATATTATGGCGGATCTAAAGGAAGGGTATAATCTGGCCCTTGAATTGCCCAAAGTTACTCAAGCATTGTCGGAACTGAATTTACCTAATGGGGTGGAGTTTAAATTACGAGGACAAAATGAAGAGCAGGAACATTCCTCAGAATTTCTAAAAAATGCATTTTTGATTGCGCTGGTGGTGATGGGGTTAATTCTGGTTACGCAATTTAATAGTTTTTACCAAGCATTCCTCATTTTAAGTGCAGTACTGTTTTCAACGGTCGGAGTATTTGCAGGTCTGCTGATTTTCCAAAAACCTTTCGGCATTATTATGTCAGGTATTGGGGTCATCGCCTTGGCCGGCATCGTGGTGAATAACAATATCGTATTGATAGATACTTATAACCAACTGATACGCAGAGGCTTGTCCAAACAAGAGGCCATTTTACGCACTGGTGTTCAGCGTTTAAGACCCGTCTTATTGACCACAGTGACGACTATTTTAGGGTTATTGCCAATGGTGCTGGAGATGAACATCGACTTGATTAACCAGAAAATTGAGTTTGGCGCTCCCAGCACGCAATGGTGGTCACAACTCGCCACGGCCGTTGCGGGAGGCCTTGCTTTTGCCACTGTCTTAACGTTAGTGCTGACGCCTTGCTTGTTGATGTTGGGGCGTAAGGAACCACCACCTACTCTCGAAGAGTAATCTACTCAATCTTACACAATGAGGCCCACATTATTGGTGGGCCTTTTCTTATTATTTATTGGCATA
The DNA here is from genome assembly GCF_002241085.1 of Vibrio sp. V03_P4A6T147. Classification (NCBI taxonomy): domain Bacteria; kingdom Pseudomonadati; phylum Pseudomonadota; class Gammaproteobacteria; order Vibrionales; family Vibrionaceae; genus Vibrio; species Vibrio sp. V03_P4A6T147. The sequence goes on along the minus strand of NZ_NDIO01000227.1, from coordinate 6,424 downwards.
GAGTAATTGGCTATAGCGTTCTAGCTTCCCAAGCCTAATTTGAGCATTGGCGATAAAGGTGGTTTTTGCTTGGCCCGTTAAGGATTTAGATTGTGGTAAAGAGACCGTTCTTGGGTTTTTGTGTACACCGTTGACCAAAAATTCATAGTGGAGATGAGGGCCGGTGACTCTTCCTGTCCCTCCTAAAGTACCAATCGTTTGTCCTTGCTTGACTCGTTGACCAGTTTTGACCATACGTCGTTGTAAGTGTAGGTATTTGGTAATGTAGGTGTTGCTGTGACGAATAAACACATAATTACCATTAAATTGGTTGTAACTTGATTTCTCAACCACACCATCGCCGGCGGCCCAAATTGGGGTACCAACTGGCGCGGCATAATCGGTTCCTCTGTGTGCGGTGACTTTTCCTGTGACGGGGTGGCGACGCACAGGATTGAAATTCGATGTCACGCGACGAAAATCGATCGGCGAGCGTAAAAAGGCCTTTTTCATGGCCCGGCCATTTTCGTCATAGTAATTGCCTGTTGCATCGTCCAATATTGCTGTGAACGTCGTACCTTGGTTGGTAAAGGCGGCGGCAATGATATTTCCGCGGCCAATTACCTCACCTTCCACCACCTTTTCTTGGAATAGCAGCTTAAATTGGTCACCTTCACGAATATCTAACGCAAAATCCACATCCCAACCAAATATACCCGCTAACTCCATGATTTGATTTGCCGTTAAACCCGCGCTTATTCCCGCATTCCAAAAATTTGAAGTAATGATCGCTTCGGCATAGTTGTACTGGAACATCAGCTCTTTTTTATCAAACTCAGAAGTAAAGCCATCGCCCGATTTAGTGATACGAAAGGTTTCAAAGGCGCTAATAATGCGATTGAGTTGAACAAGTTCATTATTTTCATCAAAGCCAAATTGCAGCTCATCTCCTGGCTTAAGTCGTGAAAGCTGGCTGTCAATATCACGATTTGTTGCCGTGAGTTCATAGAGTAAGCGAGCCGAAAGCCCAATTCGCTGAAATAATACGGCGGCACTTTCCCCCGATTTAACTTGATAAGTTTCCCAACGCAGCATGGTGGAAGGCGAGATAGATATTCCTGGAGAGAGTGCTTCTGCGTTAATGGTTAATGGATAATGGCGACCAATTTCTAGACGATTCGGATCCTGAGCGAGATCTTCAGGGTTTGGTAGAAATAGCAGCGCTAAAACCATGATTGCGCTTAAAAAGGCGATGAGGATTCGATGCACCCAAGGGAGACGAGCGAAAATTGAAAGCATATTTAGGTTCGTTTAGTAAATTATAAAGAAATTAGCCGGTTCGTTAGTCTAACTGGTTTCAAAAAGCATCGCTATTCAAGTAAGATGTTCAACTATTAAATTTTGCCAAATCTGTAGGAGTGAACAAGAATGGCGAGTATTGAAGCGGCTTTAGCTGAAATTAAACGCGGCGTTGAAGAGCTAATCCCAGAAGATGAATTGATCGCGAAACTGAAAGAAAACCGTCCACTGCGCATTAAATTAGGTGCTGATCCAACGGCTCCAGATATCCATCTTGGACATACGGTGATCCTCAATAAATTACGTGCATTTCAAGATTTGGGCCATGAAGTCACCTTTTTGATTGGTGATTTCACGGGTATGGTTGGTGACCCAAGCGGTAAAAACACCACGCGTCCACCGCTCACTCGTGACGATGTTTTGCGTAATGCTGAAACCTATAAGACACAAGTGTTTAAGATTCTTGACCCGGCTAAAACGAAAATTCAGTTTAACTCTGAATGGTTGTCTCTACTGGGCGCGGAAGGCATGATCCGTCTTGCATCGAACCAAACAGTGGCACGCATGCTAGAGCGAGATGATTTCAAAAAGCGCTACGCTAATGGTCAGCCTATTGCCATTCATGAATTCATGTATCCACTCCTACAGGGTTATGATTCAGTCGCAATGGAGACAGATGTTGAGCTTGGCGGCACTGACCAAAAATTCAACCTATTGATGGGCCGTGAACTGCAAAAAGCACATGGTCAAAAACCACAAGTTGTCTTGATGATGCCACTGCTTGTTGGTTTGGATGGCGAGAAAAAAATGTCCAAATCAGCGCACAACTACATTGGTGTCAGTGAATCGCCAAGTGAAATGTTTGGCAAAATCATGTCGATCTCTGACACATTAATGTGGAGCTACTACGAGCTGCTTTCTTTCCGTCCATTGGAAGAAGTCGCACAGTTCAAAGCTGATGTTGAAAATGGCACAAACCCACGCGATCTCAAAATCTTACTGGCGAAAGAGATCATTGCACGTTTTCACTCTAAAGAAGAGGCGGATGCGGCTGAGCAAGAGTTCATCAACCGATTCCAAAAAGGTGCGATGCCAGAAGAGATGCCAGAATTTGAATTTGCAGCGGGTATTGCTATCACTAACCTGCTCAAAGAGGCGGGTTTAGTGGCTTCAACGTCTGATGCGATGCGAATGATCAAGCAAGGCGGAGCCAAACAAGATGGCGAAAAAATCGACGACAGCAAAAATATACCAGCCGCGGGGACTTATGTTTACCAAGTCGGCAAGCGTAAGTTCGCACGAGTTACTGTAAAGTAAAAATCACAGTAAAGTGAACCGTCTATTCATCAAAGCGCCTAAGGGCGCTTTTTTGCTGGGCCTGATCTTGGCATATTAATTAGCCATTAAATCTCCAATCTGAATGGTGGTTTTTTGTGATTGAGTATGGTTGAAATTGAAACGCATTGGATGCAAAGATCAGAGTGTATTTCGCCAAAGGCTTTGGTACAATTTGCGCACTGCTAATTGAGCAGTACTTTCGGAGATTTTTATGAACAATACCGACCATCCCCCTAGTATGAAGGGAGAAAAATAACCGCTTTCGGTATTGGCGATCTTCGCTCCTACCTTCAGTGGTAGGGCTTATCTTTTCTGATTTACTCCTCTCGATTTTTCTCCTGCTCTCTAGTTTGAGATGAAAACCTATCTATGAATTACATTGATGAACAATGACGTCATTGCTCATGAATATATTGCATTTGGGTATCATTTCGATGGTCGTTACCTTTGCCAATCGGGAGATTCGCCATGACGGTAATGAGCAACATTTATATTGAAAATTCACCTAACTTTTCTTTGGAAGAGATTGGTGCGGCTCGTAATGCATTTTTGCAGTACGAACAGCAAAAACAGGTACATTTATTGGCAGTGATGCCTATCGAAGAGGCAGTGGCGATTTTACGTCACTGTACTATTGGTTATGTTCAGCAACTACTCAGTGAATTAGATAAAGGGGGCTATGACATTCGCGCTCGCCATTACGCTAACCAATTGGGGTTTATTTACTCAGAAGTTGAAACGGCGCAAAGTTATTTAACCACTAGCGTGATTGAACATGTGAAGCAGCGTATTGGCTGGATTATTGTATTGGCACTACTTGGTATCGTATCCGGACTGATTATTACCCAGTACGAAGATACATTGAGCCAGCTTGTGCTCTTGGCTGTGTATATGCCTGTTATTGCCGCTGCAGGTGGGAATACTGGCTCGCAAGCTGCGACGTTAGTCGTGCGTGCGTTGGCGGTTGGTGAATTACGCAAACGTCAATGGTTGCGTGTATTATGGAAGGAGTGCCGTGTTGCGGTTTGCCTTGCGTTGGCTATCTCTGCGGTGATGGTGGCTCGCATTATGTTGTTTAGTGATGCCAACTCAACCGGGGGCTTTCCACTAGAAAACATTGCGTTTGCAATTGCGGTTGCGCTCTTTATCCAAGTCACTATTTCTACGACGATTGGCGGCTTATTACCCATTGCTGCGCGCGTTTTTAACTTAGATCCTGCGGTATTAGTTAGCCCTGTACTGGCTTCTATCGTCGATATTTCGGGTATGTGGATCTACTTTAACGTGGTGAACTATTCATTAGGACTGAGCTGACTGAACTTAACGACATCTTCAAAGAAGAGCGTCTCAAATTGAGCAATCGGGGCGGTAACACTAGTGTTATCGCCTTGATCTTGCGGATAATAATCAGTGATGAATTGAACAAATAATGTACTCGGTTTTCCTTGTTTATCTAAACCGAAGCCCGCCATGTTATGCGTTCCATAAAGCGAACCACTTTTGGCAATCAGTTGCCCTTGTATAGCTTGGCCACGCATACTACGTCGGTACTGTAAGGTACCGGATTCACCTGCTTTAGGCATGATATCAATAAGCTTAAGGGTTTGATTATTAATCCAAATGTAATTCAGCACATCCACCATATTTTGTACTGACAGGCGGTTGTTACGTGATAAACCCGAACCATCAGCCAACTGAGCTTGTGCCAAGTTGATGCCTGTTCGAGAAAAAAGGATCTGCTTTATCGCCTCGGTGCCATTACTAAAACTGCCGGGTTGAATAAAAAAATGCTGGCCAAGTGTTTTGGTTAAACTGTCAGCAATCAAATTGTCAGACTCTTTAAGCATCATTTCTAACAACGGGTACAGTGGCATAGATTGATGTGTTGCTATCAATGAACCCTTTTCTATGCTCAGTTCATCTTGCTTTACACCCAGCTTAACCTCGCCTAGTAATTCAATGCCCACTTGTTTGAGTTGCTTATAAATCATACGTGTGGCGTATAAGTTTGGGTCTTGCACGGCAAACTTTAGTGGCAGAGGTTGTGTTCGCTCGGCCAAACAGCCGTCGAGCTGGTAATGGTTCTGCTCTGAAGTACGCAGTTCTAAATCACAGCGAGCGCTCTCTTGTTCAGTCTTAGTAACACTTCTTGCGTAGCTGGTCACGTGAATGGGATAGTGCTCAGGCACATAAACCCGAGTTTTCCCGTTCGGTTGCGTATAAATAGAGGCTTGTACACAATTACCATCCAGAGTGATTGCACTTGATGGGGCGCTATAGCATACCCCCAGAATATCCCAAGGTGATCCAACCGCGCGGTCGTAACCTGAAAAGGCTGAATTATCTAACCAAAGGTTGCCTTTTATTTGTGAGATGCCCTGTTTTTTTAGCTCGCTGAGTAGCTGCTTCATATCTTGGCTGGTTAACGTAGGGTCGCCAGAGAAGTGAATAACAATGTCATCGCCATGTTGAGTTAGCTGAGTCGTGAAGCGAAATTGTTCGCCAAGCTCTAGCGTGGCGGCAAGCGCGGTGAGTATTTTTAAAGTGCTGGCAGGAGGGAAAAGCGCTTGTATGTTATCAGTATCTTGAAAAACCTGTTCAGTGGCTAAAGAGTGAACGAATAAACCCACCCGAGTACCTTGTGGCAGTGTTTGCAAAGGCGTATACGCCAAAGTCGATAAAGGAAGGAAGAATGAGAGTATGAATAAAAAAGCACTGCGGTTTAATAAGAGCATAACACGGCATTTCAGGGCGGAGTGTGCATACAGTATAGCGAGATAAAAAAACGCCTGCTAGCAAGCAGGCGTTTTAAATCTATGACATTAAGCCAAGAATTAGAAGTCGTAACGTAGACCTAGTGCTAGTTCGTCTTCAGATGCAGCTTTACCTACTTTGTCTGAATCAAGTAGGTTGAAGTTGTAAGAGATGTACGAACGGAAGTTAGGTTTGAAGAAGTAAGTTGCATCAACTGCAAAGCTATCCGCTTCATCTTTTTTAGCGCCAGAAGTTTTAGACTCTAGGTAGTTGTATGTAGAAGTGAATACAGCTTGACCCATAGTGTATTTTGCTGCTAGCTCATAACCAGTTTTATCTGTTTTGCTTGCTGCTTTGTCTTGACCATCAACAAAAGTACCAGCGAAGTAAAAATCAGAGATAGCGTAAGACGCTGCTAGCATGTATTGATCAGAAGACGCATTCGCTGCTGTATCTTGATCTGCATAACCCGCACCTAGCTTAACGCCAGTGTCACCGATTGCATAGATAGCTGATAGAGAGTAGCCGTCTGCGTTGTTGTCTGTGATTGCAGACGTGCTTTCTTGACGGTCAGCAAAACGGTAGCTTGCTTTAACGCCTAGATCAGCAAATTGACCTTTATAAGCCACCATGTTGTCTACGCGGTCTGCTACAACAATTTTATACGCTGCTTTGTTGCCGTGGTATGACATGATATCGGTAAAGTCAGTGATAACACCTAGCGCGCCGTCGTTTTTACCGTAAGTCACTTCACCGAAGTTACCGCCGATACCAGCATAAGTGTAACGGTTGTCCAAATCACCTTTGTTGTCAGCAGTGCCTTCATCAGCAGTAGTAAATTCGCCTTCGTAGAAACCAACGCCGTATAGGCTGTCGTTGATCGCTACTTTACCTAGGAAGTTTAGACGTACGCGTGATGCATCGTCCGCTTTGCCATCTTTAAGAGAAAGACGTGCTTCTGCGCGGCCGCCCATTTCTAGAGATGTACCGTCTTGGTTGTATAGCTCACCAGCATTTACACCAGTTACTACTGCAGCAGCTGATACTGCTAAAG
>NZ_NDIO01000201.1:0-4445 GCF_002241085.1 Vibrio sp. V03_P4A6T147 | reverse complement strand
GTGCATAACCTGATTGTGCATAACCTGTTTTTTTGAAAGCGTCGAAGTCAGTTACACTCATCACGCCATATCTATTAATAACTAGCACAAGATAGACCACATTCCCATTCATTATGCAACAAGTCTTATTGAGCTGCCGTTATTTCTCGCCACATCGACATCAATGCGTAAGGCTATTTGCTCTTTCAGCTCGCTCACGTGAGAAATGATGCCGATCGTTCGGCCTCCTTGTTGTAAGTCGACAAGGGTTTGAATCGCCAAGTCCAATGACTCAGGATCTAAACTGCCAAAACCTTCATCGATGAACAGTGTATCCAGTTTAATACCGCCGCTATATGATTGCACCACATCCGATAAACCCAGCGCCAATGACAACGCCGCCATAAAAGATTCACCACCAGACAAGGTCGCCACATCTCGCCATTTTCCGGTGTAACCATCTTCGACCATCAGATCAAGCCCTGAACCCACATTACCTTTGGCGCGATCTTCTTTACGCTTGAGCAGGTAACGCCCCTTACTCATGATCTGCAGCCTCATTGAGGCTTGGATCAGCACATCATCTAACAGCACGCCAAGAACAAAGCGATGTAAACTCACTTTAGCGCCTGTTTTGCCGTTGGCGATATCGCTCAAAGTCCCAAATACTTGGTACTCTTGCTCTAAGGCTTCATTTTTTATATGTAAAATAGCGATTTTTTCTTTCACACTGGTTAAGGCATCCATTTTAGACCGTAACGTGCTCCATTGATCCAATGCGCTTTGCTGTAACATGGCTACAGCCTCGACCGCGCTTGCATACTCAGCAAGATTGGGCTCACTTTTTTCACTCAGCTCACTGGCTAATGTTTGAAGCTGGGCGTTTAACGTCGTACTTCTTTCGTCAAATTGTTTGATCTGCTTTTCAAGCTGCTCGATCTGCTGTGAAGATAAACGTGCCTGTAAATAGTGCTCAGTATCGTCGAACTGGCTCTCAATCAGCGCACTGTGCCACTGCTGCTGTGACTGCGTAAACGCATTTTGCCAATGAATCTGGTGTTCGACCGCCGCCGCCAACGCCGCTTTCGCACCAGAAAAATCGGCGTTCGCTTGATTGAAGCGCGCTTTGGTTTCCGCATCTAAACGGTTGAGATTAGCCAATTGCAGCTCTAACTGGGTTAAAGATTCGTTCAAATGCAAACTGTCTTGATACAACTCCGGGATCCCTTGGCTTAAGGCAGAAACTTCGGTCTGCTCTTTGGCAACCGTCAGGGTGGCCTGTTCGACTTTATGCTGCTGCGTTTCAGCATTTTGCTTAGCTTGTGCTAACTGCAGTTCTAATTTTGCCAATTGTTGAGCTAATTGCTCTGGATTGAGCGATTCAAGATGAGCAATGGAATGTTCAAGATCGCTTTGAGCTTGCTGCAGTTGTACTAAACTTTGCGTATTTCCAGATAATGACTCCCTCAAACTTGCCATCTCTTGTTCAAGCCGTGCGTATTGGGTCGCTCGTTGCTGTTGCTGTTTTAGCGTTTCTTGCTCTGTGGCCAGTTTGTTTTGCTGTATCGCTCTTGCCTGCTGCACTTGCGCCTTAGTCACCGTTTCTCCGGCATAACGCGCTAATTTAGGATGATCGCAACTGCCACACACCGGGCACTCGTCGCCTTGCTCCAAGGTTCGAGCCAGCTCGGCGGCTTGGTTGGTGTGCCAAATCAGCTCTAATTTATCGGCTTGCTGCTTCGCGTCCAACGTTGCGTGCTGTGCCAAATCAAACTGCTGCTGACTATAGCTCAGTGCAGCTTGCTCTGTGGCTAAACGCTGTTCAAGCTGCTGCAGCTTTAATAAGCGATCAATCTGCTGTTTGATGGTTTCAAGCTCTAAGCGCTGTCCTTTTAACTCAGCCAACTGTTGGTTGACTCTTTCGCACTCTTGACGCTTAAGCATAATTTGCTGTTCAAATTGCTCAACAGCGGTGTGCAAGTTGTGGCGATTCTGCGTCGCGAGCTCCACTTCACGTAAGGCTTGTTGCAGCGCTTTTTGATGATGCTCCCGTTCAACAAGCTTAGTTTTGATTAGGTTTAAGTCATAAATTTGTTGCATCAGATTCGGCACTATTTTGACTTTTTCTGCCGCGTCTTCTTGAGCCGCTTTGGCCTGTTGCCACTGCTGTTGTGACTGCGTAAGCGCTTGCTCTTTTTCGGCTCTTGCTTGGTTGGCCGCTTCTAACTGACGTTGTGACGATTGTAATTCGTAATAGGGTGAATCTAAGCGCGTAGCTTGTAAGGCTTGATGCCTTTGAGCTTTTACCGCATCGATGACTGACGATTGTGCATCATGATCGGCTTTAAGTTGCACGAGTTGACGCTGCTCTTGAAATTGTTTAGCAAGGGTTTGCGCCGCTTTTTGCTCGCTGCTCGCTGCATCAAACCTTTGCTGGGCATCTAGGTACGCTGCGTGAGCGGCCGTTAATTGGGGTGACAGCTCAGCAATGCACGCTTCAAGGTGTGACTCGCTAGTTGCGTTCACGACGTCCAATGCGCCTTTAATTTGGTGATCAAATTCTTCTTTCGCTTTGCGGATCCCCGCCGCTTTCTCAAACAGCGCTCGTTCAATTTGGCTATAAATGTGAGTTTGAAACAACTGACCAAAGATTTGCTCCCGCTCTTTGGAGTTGGCAGTCAGTAATTCACGAAATTTCCCTTGGGGGATGACCATCACTTGGCGAAACTGTTTTACATCTAAACCGATCAATTCCACCATTGCTTTACCGACGGGATTGGGTTTGTTAGCAAGCAATTTCATTTCGCCATCGACCCATTCAAACAAGCTCGCGGCATGGGATTTTTTTGTTGAGCCTTCACCGCGTTTTTTCGGCACTTCTTGGTCGGGCGAGCGATCAACTTGGTAGATTCGCCCGCCAAGCTCAAACTGGTAGCTGATTTCGGTGAGCGTGTGCGGGTCCGCGTAGTCGCAGCGCATTTGATCACCAGTGCGCTCACTGCCCGTCGTTTCACCATACAAAGCGTAGCAAATGGCATCGAGCAGTGAACTTTTGCCCGCTCCGGTTGGACCATTAATCAAAAATAGCGGTGAGGCTCCCAAGGCGGTAAAATCCACCACTTCTTTATGAGCAAAGGGGCCAAATGCTTGCAGGGTCAATTGTATTGGACGCATTAGACTTGGGCTCCCGGCTTTAGTGCTTGAATGACGTCGATCATCGCTTGCTCTTGCGCTGCGGTTAACGCTTCTTGCTTAGCTTCTAAGAAAAAATCGCGGAACATATCCACCTCACCGCGTGCCAAACGTGCACGCCCCATTGCTTGATCAACTCCCACCAACATGCCCGGTTTTTCTAAATGCAGTACGTTGGGGTAGGATTGACGCAGTTTTTCCATCGGGTCCAGTATCGCGTGTTTGTCGGTAAGACGAACCAACAGATAATCGTGGTTGTGTGGGTCTGTTTTACCTTGCTCGATGATCTCCAGCAACTCACCTTCAATAATACGCATGCTATGAGGAGCAGTCAGTGTCACATGCGTGGCGCTGGCAAAACCTTGTTCATCAAATTCAACCAAGGTCGCCCCTTTCTTGTGGTGCTGCTCTGAAAAACTGTATTTCATTAGAGAGCCAGAGTAGCGGATATACTCTTCCCCCTTTTTCTGCGGTTGGTGCAGATGGCCGAGCGCAACATAATCAAAAGGTACAAAGTGTTGATGACTGACACGATCAGAGCCGCCAATGGACAAAGGACGTTCAGAGTCAGATTCGATAGCGCCATCAACAAAGCAGTGGCCAATCATAACGTGACGTTGTGACGGATTCCACTGCGATATAATCTTCTCAATAAGGTATTGATGGGCTTCATCATGACTGGTTACGGACTCTCCAAAGTGGTGGCGAACTACTTCAGGGTCGTTATAAGGCATACCATAAAATGCCACTTCACCAGCAATGGCTGATTTTAGTACCACAGGCTGCATCATCTGTTCAAAATTGCTAATAATGTGCAAGCCCGAGTGTTGCATCTGCTTGGCCGCAAAGCCTAAACGCTTCGCCCCGTCGTGGTTACCGGGGATCATAATTAAGGGGATGGAAAGCTCGTTGCACACGCGGTTGACTATATCATCCATCAATTCAATGGCTGCAGTCGGTGGAACTGAACGATCGTAGATATCTCCGGCGACGATTAAAGCATCCACCCGATTACACTGCAGATACTCAATCAACTGATTGAGTACTGCGCGCTGATCATCCAATAAAGAAACGTTGTGAAATTGTCGACCGAGATGCCAGTCAGAGGTGTGAAGAAACTTCATTCCAACCCTAAAGATAGCGAAAATCAAAGTGCTTCATAATACGCGATTAACCAAGAAAAGCGACGTAAGATCGAGAAAAACAGAGCTTAGGTTACGTGAATTTTCTTGATGACTTTATAAAAATTAAGCTAAAAAGTGACCATCAATAGA
>NZ_NDIO01000255.1:0-4450 GCF_002241085.1 Vibrio sp. V03_P4A6T147 | reverse complement strand
CGATTAAGCTTGCACCGCTTTTCTTGTTATGAAACACCTTTAGTTATAATCATAGCGAATTTATCCGTAATCTACCTATTTAAAACTGCATTTTTAATATCCATTGCCTGCTGACATTTTGTAGTTAGAGCAAGGGAATTGTTAGAACAGAAAGATCAATGACGCATAACCGTATAATACAAAACAGGAATAACCAATAAAGTTAAGACGGTAGAAACAAAGATGCCGAAAATCAGGCTAATGGCTAAGCCATTAAAAATGGGATCATCTAAAATGAATACCGCCCCGATCATGGCCGCTAAAGCGGTAAGCATGATGGGTTTAGCACGAACAGCCGCAGACTGAATAACCGCTTCGGAAAATGCCACACCTTCTTCAACCTGCTGATTAATGAAATCAACCAGCAAGATGGAGTTACGCACAATAATCCCCGCGAGTGCTATCATCCCAATCATCGACGTGGCGGTGAACTGAGCACCAAGTAACGCATGGCCGGGCATGACGCCAATAATCGTCAGTGGAATTGGAGCCATAATGATCAACGGAACAAGGTAGGACTTAAACTGCGCGACAACCAATAAGTAAATAAGGATCATCCCAACCGCGTAGGCAATGCCCATGTCGCGGAATGTTTCATAAGTGATCGTCCATTCACCATCCCAGAATATTTCGACACCATTTAACCCTGTAGGTTGGTGGATATAATACTGTTCCACAGGTAGACCAAGTGCATTGATGTTGAACGCCATTTCAAACATACCGTATAAGGGGCTGTCTGTTTCACCCGTCATATCCGCCACCACCATCACCATTGGTAACAGGTTTTTATGCACAATGTAGTCATCCATTTGAGTTTGGCGAATAGTAACTAAATCAGACAATGGATATGCACTGCCCGCAGTGCTCGCTACTTTCATGTTCAACACTTGATCTAATCGGACTTTGACATTTTCACTAGCTTGCACTTGAATGGGGATTGGGTACTTGCTGTGCTCACTGTGCAAATAGGTGATCGGCTTTCCACCGACGGCCGTCGCCAAAGCATCGACTATCGAAGCATAAGGTACTTGATAGTGTGACGCTTTGCTGCGATCAATCACTACTTGCCATTTTTGATGCACTTCCGGTAGATACATATCGATATCGACAATATCCGCTGTTTCGTGGAAGATCCCGCGTAGCATCCTTGCCGCTTGTGCCCGAATCTCATGTGTCGGACCATAAACTTCCGCTAAAATAGGTGACCAAACGGGTGGCCCCGGTGGAACTTCAACGACTTTGACTTTACCGCCAAATCGGCTGGCAACCTCATTAAGCTTGGGGCGTACTTCACTTGCAATCGTATGACTATCTTTATCGCGCTCTTTTCGCCCTAACAGGTTCACCTGAATATCACCTTGGTTGGCTTGATTGCGTATAAAATAATGACGCACAAGGCCATTGAAGTTGATCGGTGCGGCTGTACCTGCGTAAATCTGATACCCACTGACTTCAGGCACGCTATTTAACACCGTGCCAAGTTCAAATAAAACGCGTTGCGTTTTCTCAAGCGACGCCCCTTCAGGCATATCCAATACCACTTGAAACTCTGATTTATTATCGAAAGGCAGCATTTTTAAAACCACGGCCTTCGTGATTGGCAATAATAGGGAGCCAGCAATAAGCGCAAATACCGCAAGCATCAAGAAAAAGCGGTTACGTCTTTGTGCAGCCGAGACTACGAAAGGATTCATGATTCGGTGAAAGATGCCTTGAGTTGATTGAGATTGTGCTTGATGCGATGAAGGCTTAAGAAACTTGACCGCTAACCAAGGAGAAAAGACAAATGCAACCGCCAATGAAATCAGCATTCCCATCGAAGCATTGATGGGAATTGGGCTCATATACGGGCCCATAAGCCCAGAGACAAAGGCCATTGGCAACAGTGCGGCAATCACGGTTAAGGTAGCAAGGATTGTGGGTCCACCCACTTCATCAACCGCCGTAGGAATGAGATCCGCCAGTTTGCGCTTACCTAACGCCATATGACGGTGAATATTTTCCACAACAACAATGGCATCGTCCACTAAAATGCCAATAGAGAAAATTAACGCAAAAAGCGAGACCCGGTTGAGTGTAAAACCCCATGCCCATGATGCAAACAGTGTCATCATCAAGGTGACAACAATAGCCATACCGACCACGATAGCCTCGCGCCATCCCATCGCAATAACCACCAAAATAACGACTGCAGTGGTTGCAAAAATCAATTTACCGATCAATGTATTGCTTTTATCGGCGGCGGTTTTCCCGTAGTCACGCGTGATTTCAACACTGATTCCGTGTGGAATTAACTGATTTTCAAGTTCTGCAACTCGAGCTTCAACCATCTCAGCCACACGAACGGCGTTTTCGCCTCCTTTTTTAGCGATGGCTAAGGTAACTGCTGGATAAATACCTTGCTTATCACTGGTCCAAACTTGTTGGGTTGATGTATCAACACCCAATTGAACCGTAGCGACATCCGCTAAATATATCGGTGTCTGGTTATGCAGCCCAATCACCAATTGCTTTACTTTTTCAACTTTTGTTAAAAACTGACCAATTTGGACGGGAAACTGCTGATTTTCATGCGTCAGTTTCAACATTGGAGAGCTGTGGTTCGCCGCAGGAAGATGCTGATTCAGTTGATCTAACGTGATGCCAAAGCTGTTCATTTTAACGGGGTCTAAACGTACATCAACAATAGTAGGGTGGCGACCTATCGTATAAATATCTCGTGTACCATTAATGCGTTTGAGCTCTGTTTCTAAACCATGGGCCACTTGCGTTAACTGCTGGTTGTCCAAAGTGCCCGTTTTATCGGATAACGTAATGCTGACGATAGGCACATCTTCAATGCCTTTAGGTTTGATGATCGGCTCGCCCACCCCAACGCCTTTTGGCATCCAATCTTTATTGGAATAGAGTTTATTATAAATACGAACCACGGCGTCGTTTCTAGGAACGCCGACATCAAAGATAGCCACAATCATCGCACCATCGGGTTGTGAAAAAGAGTAAATTTTATCAATTCCCTCAATTTCAGAGATGATCTGCTCTGCTGGGTTCGTCACTAAACTTTCCACTTCCGCCGGAGAAGCTCCGGGAAAAGGAATATACACATCGGCAAAGGTCACATCGATTTGCGGCTCTTCTTCTTTAGGAGTAACCATTACTGCAAAAACGCCCATCAGTAACCCAACAATCGCGAGCAACGGCGTCATCGCTGAAGTCTGAAAAGCTTTGGCAATACGTCCTGAGACGCCTAAACGATTATCCATATCACTCACCTACTTGTGTAAATACACGGCTTGCGACCGTATCGCCTTGTTCCAAGCCAGATAATACTTCCACATATTCACCATAGGTTTGCCCTAATCGCACTGGATTTAGCAGTCGTTTATCATCAACGATGCGATATACGGCACTCAGTTCTGCTCGGCGAATCACAGCGGCAACAGGAATGAGCATCACCTCACGTTGACCATAATTAAACTCTGTCTTGACCCACATTCCTGGCATCACTTGCCCGAGCTTGTTAGTTTGATCTGCACGAGGCAGCTCAAGACGGATTTTGAATGTATGTGATTGAGGGTCTGCATAACTGAATAAGCTGTAATCGATTGGGGTTATTTTATCGCCCGTAGGCATAATGACTTGGAATTGAGCAACATTGGTGACTGCAGGCTGATAGCGCTGCGGAATGGCCGTTTCAACACGCAACTCATTGAATGAGAAACCACTGAGCAGCGCAGTACCCGGAGCCACCGTTTCACCCAGCTCTACATGTCGCTCCGTCACGACACCATCATAAGGGGCGGTAATATTGGTGTATCCAAGTGACTCCTTCGCCTGCACGACCGCGGCTTTTGCCGCCTTGACGGCCGCAGCAGCACTTCGAGCTTGAGCTTCAGCGCCATCCATTTGGTCTTGTGAAATCGCACCTTTAGGAAACAGCAGTCGATAACGCTTTAGTTGAGCTTGAGCTTCACGATTTCGAGCCTCTGCACTGGTTAACTGAGCTTGAGATGCGTCTAAAGAAGCCGATTGCTGAATAGCGCTGATTTCTAATAGCACGTCGCCCTTTTTAACAAAATCGTTAACGTCGACATACACACCAACGACTCGACCAGAGGTTTGAGCCGCAACTGTCCCTTTGTTAACTGGCTGGACAACACCTTCAAATGCAATCTGCTGTGGTATCTGCTCATAGGTCACGATATAACGATCATCAGCATAGCCAACGGCCCAATAACCGCTCGTGATTAAGGCAATACACGCAATCCAAATTCGCCTTTTCATACCCATCCCTCATGTTGATCGTTACGATTCCACTTGCTTATTGAATTCTAGTTAGATTAAACCGTTTGCGTTTGCTGTTGTTTATTATTCTTAATGCAGATCAACAAATTAGTTGCACCAAGCCCAA
>NZ_NDIO01000268.1:0-4467 GCF_002241085.1 Vibrio sp. V03_P4A6T147 | reverse complement strand
CCGTCAGATTGTGGTATTCAGGAGGGATTTGATCCCATGCTGATTTAATTTCTCGAATGATGTCGATCACATCATCCAGTGGTTGCGGGTCATTTTGATGATTCGCTTCGGTGATCTGAGTGATCATAAATTCATAAAGCTGATCTAAATTTTTTGCAATATCCCCGCCATCACTCATCGATAAGCAACTGCGTAAGCTAATAATGATATCCAATGCTTTACCAAGGCGTTCACCCTTACTTGGAATATTCCCCTGTAGCATTGCTGCTTTTGCTTGAATAAGGCGTTCAATGGCACCCGCCATCAACATTTGTACGACTTTATGCGGCGAGGCCGCACTGAGCTGGCTATCCACTGATACCTTTTTGTATGCCTGTAAAGAACCGCGCATAGTCTTCCTCTTATAAAAACTTTTTGTATTGCTGAACGGATTTATTACCGTGTCGGTATTTTTGGAGCGTTCTACCGATCTCGACCGTTTTTGACTGCATCAGTTCAACAAGATGTTTAGTTTCATCAATAGCCTCTCGCCATTGGCTCGACATTGCAAACTGTGGATTTTCTGACGCATGCGTCAGTAAGTTTTGCAATATCCGTTCCCTTTTATCGACAAGATGATTGATTTCTTCAGTATTAATTTCATCAATGACAAGCATTGCTCTTATTTGGTGATCTAGATCACTTAAAAGGTCGAGTTGCTGCTCCATATCAGCCGCCTAACGCATTCATCATACCAGCTAATTGGTTCTGCATTTTACTGGTCGCGTCTTGCATTGCTGAAAACTTAGAATGCGTTCGCTTCTCCAAACTGTCCATGCGGCGATCAAGTGCCGCTTGGTCGTCCGCCACACGGTAGTTGCGTTCTACTAAGCTTTTTTCGCGTGTGCGAATCGACCCCGTAACCCCCGTCATGCTCTGAATAGCATCTTCAACCCGTTTGGCAAATCCTTGGTTTCCACCAAAGAACTCACCTAGCTTATTAAAGTTGTTATTGAGTTGGCGATCTAGCATGTCGTAGTTAATTTCAAGTGTCCCTTGGCGTGTGGTGGTAATACCAAACTCAATCAGACTTTTGATCTCTTCTGGAGCCTGCTCAATTCTAGTCGAAAAAACACTACGTAGGCGAGAGTCTGCACTGCGCACAATACTGTCACCCGCCAGTGGCCCAGCTTGGCCAGTCCGAGGGTCAACGCCTCCAAGTTCTTTAGAGACCTGATAAAACTGATTATACGCCGCGACAAATTGTTCAATATCATCGCGCACGGTTTTGCGGTCATATTCGATGCCAATTTCAGCCGGTGGTTTGCCTTTGGCCGTTTGCCCTTTAAGGGTCAAATCAACCCCTTCAATCGCATCTTCAATCACGTTGTTGTTGCTAGAAAGGGTTGCCACACCGTCCAAAACCACCACGGAATCTTGGCCTGCTTGTACTTGAGTCATACCTTGATAGGCGTCAAACGATGCTTGTGCCGCTCTAAGTTCAGCATCTGCTTTGTCCACTTTATCTAAATACTCACGCTCTTGCGGGTCAAGCTTTTCACGCTCTTTCTGCTTGGCTTGCTCTGGCGTCAGTTCACCACTACGCACCGCCGCCGCAACCGCGGCTTTTTCAGCTGCTAATTGCTGTTCAAGCTTGGCTTGCGCTTCTTTGGGGGTAACATAGGAGTCAACCAAAGTACCAGAAGCAGTATTGGTCCAACCGGGCACATCTGGCGCTTTTTCTAACGCAGTTGCATCAAGCTCTGGCTCAGGTTCATAGTAGGAATCGAGCAAGGTGCCAGAGGCGGTTTCAGTCCACCCTGGAATACGATCTTGCGGTTTCAGATATTTATTGGCAGCAACACCGGCGGCGGCAGCAGCTTTGACGGCGGCGTCGGTTAATTCACCGGCAGCATTAGCGACTTTACCGTCGGCAGCTACTTGCCCGGCGACTTCTTGAACACCACTCGCCATACTTTGGTCAACTTCGCGTGCCGCCGCACCTATTTTCTCGGCGACTTTTGCAGCGATAGCTTGTTGAGCTGGCGTGAGTGGTGCAATGATTTGTTGCGCCGCAGCGCGTGCGTTTTCTAAATCTTTAACGCGTTCTTCCAGCGTTTTGTATTCTAGATTTTTGAGCGGATTT
This sequence comes from Vibrio sp. V03_P4A6T147, assembly GCF_002241085.1. Lineage (NCBI taxonomy): Bacteria > Pseudomonadati > Pseudomonadota > Gammaproteobacteria > Vibrionales > Vibrionaceae > Vibrio > Vibrio sp. V03_P4A6T147. The sequence goes on along the minus strand of NZ_NDIO01000268.1, from coordinate 2,342 downwards.
CCGGCATCAGACTGAGCATTAATTTTAATGTCATGATCTTTTCCAGATAGATTAGAGGCCACAATCAAACGTGGCCCTTCAACATCATTGATTACCGAAGCACGAACTCCAGGATTGGTTTTAGTGCTGTTGATACCGCGAACGATATCAATCAATTTTGAATTGGCTTGGACATCAACATCAAACTTCTGATCACCAAGTGAAATCTGCAGCTTACCAGGACCAAACTTTGCCTCTTTATCTAAAACATCCGAGGCAACTTTATGGCTCTGTGCAAGCTGCAACACATCGATAGCATATTTACCTGCTATTGCGTCAGTGGTGGCTGTCGCGGAGACGACATTTTCATCAGTAGTATCGACTTTTCGCAAAGCGAAAGCCTTCTCCTGACGAAAATTCGTCATAAGATTTTTCATCGTATCCAGCGACTCTTTGAGCCGGCCGTAGGCACTGATACTGGCATCAATTTGGCCAAGCTCATTATCAATGCGTTGCTGCTTAGGAACGCGCTCTGCATTGACAATTTTGCTGACCAAGGAATTGATATCCATGCCAGTATTCATACCCATCGGGCCTAAGCTCATTAAATCACCTCAAAAACTACGATTACACCTTAGCAACCAATAAACCTGTACTGTGGTCTTTTTGTCTGGCAAGGCGTCGCAAAACCTCTAGCATTTCCTCGTTCGGGATCTGACGAATAATGTCACCAGTACTGGCTTCATAAATCGTCACAACATCCCGTCCTGATTCTTCATCGACTCTAAACGCTAAGTCTTTGTTGATAGATGAGATAAATTCATTCATCTGCTCTACCATCTTGGCTCTTTCCGATTTGTTGATCTGCTCTCGTTGCTGTGCAAGCTCGATTGCCGCTTCAACGCTTTGGTTTTGCCTATTTCTTAACTGTTCAGTACGATTCACCTCATTTTGTTTCGAGGAAGCGCGTGTCGCGCCATCGTTTTCTGAAGCAAATTTAATGCCACTTTGCGAGCCGTAAGGCTGGATGTTCGATGTGTAGGATGGTATTTCCATAACAATCTCCCTTCCACCTCATAGGTTGGCAGTGAAAACACTGCTTTCCCCACAAAGCTCCATTCGCCTATCGGTTAACCCAATAGACTAAGAGCTGCAGATGGTGACTGCTTCGCCTGTGCCAAAACTGACGTACTCGCTTGCTGCAAAATCTGCGACTTCGTCATTTGGGTTGTTTCACGGGCATAATCAGTATCCTTAATTCGACTACGAGAAGCGTTGACGTTCTCGTTGATGTTATCAAGGTTACTGATGGCATGACCGAAACGGTTCTGGAATGCACCTAACGAGGCACGTTGGCTATCAACGGCCTTTAGTGCACCATCAATCAAAGCTACAGCTTCCTGAGAGCCGCCAACCGTTGTGACATTGATGTCTTTGACGGTTACGTCTTTACCTGCAGCAAAACCAATTTCAGTACCCAGTCCACCACCAATAGTGACATCGCTTGAGACTTTTTGATTGGCGGCAAACAGTTGCAGTTTACCTTCATCACCGACTGAAGCTTTGATGTCACCATTTTGACCATTAATGTAAGTAGCGACCTCTTCTAAGTCATCACCCGCTTTAGCGTTAATGGTGACTTCGCGAGCTTCTCCTTGTTTATCAGTATAGCTCAGAGTCAGATCCGTCGCATTGGTGACTGACCAGTCAGGCGCTTTGCCATTTGTCGCGACATAGCTCTTACCGCCCATCGCTTTTGTGTCAGAACGCATGTCGCTCATGGAAAGCATCACAGCTTCACCAGAATCGGCACCAATTTGGAAAGATTTATTACCAAACGAACCATTTAGCAGTTTATTACCACCAAACGAGGTTGTTTCAGCAATACGGTTTAATTCATCATTGAGTGCTGAGACTTCCTCTTGGATCGCTTGGCGTTCTGAACTTGAGTTAGAACCGTTTGCTGATTGCAAAGAAAGATCTCGCATACGTTGCAAGATATTGGTGGTTTCATTCATTGCACCCTCTGCGGTTTGTGCAATGGAGATACCATCATTTGCGTTTCTTACCGCCATATCTAAGCCACGGCTTTGTGACGTTAAACGGTTTGAGATTTGTAGACCCGCTGCATCATCACGCGCGCTATTGATTTTATAGCCCGATGACAGACGCTCCATCGATTTCTGCGTACCATCAGCGGCGTTATTTAAATAACGCTGTGCGGTCATTGCAGACACGTTAGTGCTTACATTAATTGCCATATTGATCTCCTTAGGCATTGTGTTGATGTACTTCCGTGTCTCTCACCTCACGTCGGTACATCTCATTTCTCTCGTATCCTTTAACGGCGAAAGATTTATATC
>NZ_NDIO01000419.1:0-4494 GCF_002241085.1 Vibrio sp. V03_P4A6T147 | reverse complement strand
TTCGTCCGGGAAAATCTCACCAAACTCTTTTGAGCGCCAGCGGACTAAGGCTTCAAAGCTGGATACCTGCCCTGATTGTGCATGAATAATGGGTTGGAATTTCACGGACAATGAACGTTGATCTAATGCTTCCTTTAAGCCTCTTTCGATGAAGAAATAACGATCAACGTTTTTTTGAATTCGGCCACTGTAAATTTCGATACGAGAATGATTTTTGGCACTAGCAAATTGGCAAGTTCGTGATGCAATATTTAACAACTCATCGGCAGATATAGCACGGTTTATCTCAGGATAGACACCAATGCTGATATCATTACCATAGAGGTGCCCATGCTCCGTGGCTGATTTCGAATAGTGCTTCATTATTTGAGAGCAGATATGCTTGAGCTCATCGTATGAGCGTTCTCCTCTAAGTAATATGGCAAAATCGTCAGAGCGAATACGGTAAAAATCAGCAAATTCATCGGGCAGTTCTCGCAGTGCACTGACGACGTGATTCAGTAAATCTTTAACAATGTCTGAGCCGTATTGATTGAGATAAGACTTAATATCTTCAAGTTGGATGTAGATAAGTGAATAAGGCTCTCCAATTTTGAGTGCTTTCTCATCAATATCGAGCAGTAATTTACTTCGATTATAGAGGCCTGATGAGCTGTCAAAAAATGCAGCTTGATGAATGTAATCTTCCATCAATTTTTGATCGGAGATATCTTTATGGCTACCCACCATAAAATGTTCACCGTTCACACTTTTTGTGACCGCATTCCCCTCTAACCAGATATATTGACCATTTGCTTTTTTGACTCGGTATTGAATCGATTCCCTTGATTCAGTTGTGCTGATATGCTTGTCGACGCGGCTGTTGAGCAGTGCACGATCCATAGGATGGACCAAACTCAGCCAATCAGCATAGGAAATAGTTTCGCTGTTTACACCAAATTGTACATAAAATGTTGGATTATAGAGCACCATGTTTCCATCGCTGCTCATATAAAACAGACCTTGACTAAAAAAATCGAGAACATGAACCAGACGCTGCTTTGCAACGGCACTGTCTAGGTCTGAAATTAAATACTCTTCCTGCGGAAATGACATTGTCATGTTAATCCTAATTCAAGCGAAAGCAGCAATGGATGATAATTGTGAGTCTTGATCCAAAACCTTTATGACTCATCTTTAAAGAGTACTATAACGCTTGTACTAAGATGTCTCAATTATAAAACTATTGATTCATCAATTAGGCACAAGTTATCAGTTTATTTCACGGAAGTTGTTATTTCTGAAACGAAATGGTGAGACTTAAATAACGTAGGATCGCATCGTGCGGTTTATTCGTTGTGGAAAGAATAAAAGCGACAAATTGTCGCTTTTATTCATGTAGAAGTCATACGATTTAACGATCCCAATACGCTTCTTCTAGGCTATCTTCACGTTCTGGTAATGCTCGTGATAAACGAGGAGAGTGCTGTGTGAGCACTTCGTAGCTGACACGGTTTGCATATTTGCAGATCTGAGATAACGAAGAGTAAGTGAGGTACGGCACATCATGTTTGGCAGAGTTTGGAACATTGCGTTGATGATAACTATTCGCGGCCATATCGTGCAATAAAGCCGATAGCGCTCCGTCTCCCGCTCCGTTAGTGTTTTTGATTTCCAATGGGCCACCCAAGTAAGGGCCAATGTGTGAATACACTTTTATTGGGTTGAGGCAGTCTTGTTTTCGCATCGCACGGCTAAATTCGTACTTGTTAAATTCAGCAATATTACCCGGTAGGAGAGGTAATTCAGTTTCGCGCTTTGCGCTTTCATCGGTGTAGCTAGCCATATAAAGACCCACGGGCCCCGCGGTGCAGAGGATTAAATCTACCCATTCGAGTGCTTTGTTAGCTGCAAGCAGTGGATCTTTCTCACCAGTTAACGCTTCACCTTCTTCTTCATTCATGGCGACGACTGTGATGTTTTCTTTGATGTAGTCTTGCCACCACTTCGCATTACCTTCAATTACATACTTAGTGCCTAGGGTTAACACCACTGGAATGTGCTTGGATTTAGCGATCTCAATAGCGCGTTTGACCGCAAGTGGCATTGGATCTTCGGGCTTTCCACGCATTAAGTAAGAAGAAACAACTAAAGCGGAAGCTTTTTCAAAAACCTCTTCAGGAACACTATCGGGGCGAAGTTTATTCATATGCCCTTCATTAATGGCGAAGGTACGCTCTCCATCATCAGAAATTAGGGTGTAGCAACGCCCGATAGGACCATCGACAGTTTGAAGATGGTTTAGGTTCATGCGCGATGAGGTTCTACACAAATAACGATAGCTGTATGAGCCGACTTCAATATTTTTGGACATCACGCCGAGCAAAACGGATTTGCTATCGGCCAACACAGAGTAGTTGTGCAGTGTGTTGCCAATCGTATCTCCCGGGTATTGGTGAGTAATTAAACCTCGTTCGACTAACTCTTCATAGAGCGCATCGGCTTTGCTCTCTTCGAGCACAAGTGAGTGACCTTTACTCAATTGATGTTTCGCTAAGAACTCATTGTCTACACGAGCTTCAATATCAACAATGGTTTGCCCAACACCGACCACTGTTGGGCGGTGGAGCATAGCCGTTTGTTGAATTTGATTGACGAGAGGGTCACGAGCATGAGTCGGAAAATAGTGCTTAGATTTACGCTGTCCAGGAAACTTCATGTTGAAAAATGAGAATTGAAAATTTCCCGCATCATATCACGGATATGAAAGGTTCCTTTCATTTTTATTACATAAAAAAGTGAGCTAAATCTAGATCGCCGAGGCGTTAGTGGCTATTTAGTGAGCGTTATGTCCGTACTATAAGCCTTAGTCCCCCAAAGCGGTACGGTCGATAGGCTGTGCTTGAAGCTACCATCTGTTTCTTTGGTAGTATAAGACAAGTAGATCAGGGTTTGATTTTCTGCATCGTAGATACGTCTGACTTTCATTGACTTGAAGAAAATGCTTTTTGACTTCTTAAATACGATTTCGCCTGATTTGCTCTTATCAATTTTTGCAATCATCTCTGGCGTAATGTCACCAGTCTGACGACACGAGATTGAGCTATCACTTGGATCAGAAAGACTCAAATTAGCCTCAATTGAAGCAATATGGCACGTAACACCAGTCACAATATCATCACTTAGATTTTCGATTTTTACGTCTTTAAGCGTGAAAAATCCGAGCGATACATCGCCAACTTCATTGCTATCGCAGCCAACTAAACCAAAGCTAAGTATGAATGCGGTGGTGATGAGTTTCTTGTTCATGTCTATAATCCATTTATCCATCTTTCTGCACATGATAGCAGCATCAAAGGAGAATGATATAGGCTGTTATGTTGATGTTTTGGCCAGCATATCTGCAGTTTAGATGAGGATAATGTGAGTAATGGCTTGTCGCATATCGATCTGGTCAGTATCCTGCTTGCAACAATTAGAAGAAGAAGTACATAACAATGATTAACCAACCTGACGTTGCCGCCATTAAAAACCAATGGCTATTTGACCAAGTGAATGTCGAATTTCCAACAGAAGAGAGCTTACAAGGTCGAGATCTCTACCAAAAAGCGGTTGTTCAACGCAGTTCTCGCCCTTTTATTGAGCTCACTGAGGAGCCTAACCTATCGTTGCTCGAAGAGGTTTATTTGGTTGATTTTCATCGGATGACAATATGGTTTGCTCTGTTGCAAGCAAGCTTATGGAGCGATAAAAACGATCAATCAAAAGTTATCGAATTCTTTACCCAAATCATTTATTCAGCACCTTGCGAGCTTTACTTAGGTTTTCAAAACGGGGAGCCTGTGGCTGCTGGTATCGTCACCTCCACTTCACATGAGATACTCATCTCTGACATCGTTACTCTGGATAAAAATGCATTTGGAGGTAAAGATGCATTCACGCGGTTGTTGCTCGTAAAATGGCGTGCTAATCATGAGTGCAATGGTAATGTTTTTATAGAACAGTAGCTTGTCCTGATGAAATTGGTACTATAGCGCCTGGTTTGGTATTAATTTTAGCCTGCACGGAGAGCTATGTATGAATAAACAGCAAATAACATATTGGCTTAGTTGGACTGCTATGGTCTGTTATGCGCTGTTTTTGTCGTTTCCTGCTAAGTCAACTCGCTGGGAGCCTAAAAATATTCTTGTGCTGCATTCATACGAATCATCTTATCAATGGACATATGAATTTCAAAAGGGCATTGATGCTGTAGTTAAGAGCAGCAAAACACCGATTAAGCTCTCCATTGAATACCTTGATACAAAAAGAATTTATAGCCAAGAGTATCTTGAGGAGGCCAAAAAATACCTCCACGTTAAATATCGTGATTATCCATTCGATGCGGTTATTATTACCGATGACAATGCGTTAAAGTTCACTAAAGGGCTCTCAAGCCTATTTAAACCAGATACGCCTATGGTTGCGGTTGGCATCAACGACAAAAGTGCCACACTCGATGACATGACTAAGTAC
>NZ_NDIO01000157.1:0-4495 GCF_002241085.1 Vibrio sp. V03_P4A6T147 | reverse complement strand
AGACGATATCACGCTGCGACACGCTCACGCCTTTAATTTGCACATACAGCGAATCACCAACATCCAGTTGTAGCTCATCGGCCGCCCATTTGGTTACCGTAGCCCACAGGTAACACCCTTCGCCTAACTTGAGTTTTATCCCCACACTCTGTTTATCAGTACCTAGAGGCTGCTTTTCAAGCTGGCAAATCTGCGCAGGCAGAATATTACGAATTGACGTCTGATTTGGCTTATCAAGCACCACCGAAACATCATTTGCACGGATCTGTAATCGCAGTGCCGAGCCTACCTCGCCTTCCACATATTGCACCCAAAGTTTGACATCATCTGCAAGCGAGACCTGTGTGAGCGCATAATCTTTGTTGTGCTGGCAGATGTGGGCAGAAAACAGACTGCTTTGGTCGGCAAATGATTGCCAAGGTCGCATATAATTTGAAGACCACACTTGCTCTAGCTCACCGCTTATCAGCACAGCGCCCTGTTCTAACACAACTAAATGATTAGCCAGACGCAAAATTTCATTCATGCTGTGCGTCACATAGAGAATTGGAATGTGCACGCTATGAGCCAGTTCTTCCAAAAAAGGCATCACTTCACGTTTGCGCGGCATATCGAGTGATGCCAACGGCTCATCCATCAATAAAATATCTGGCTTGGATAGTAAGGCTCGGCCAATCGCTACTCGCTGTTTCTCCCCACCCGATAAATCATGCGGATAACGTGTAAGTAATGGCGCTAAAGCCAATAATTTTACGATAGCGGCGAAGTGGTCGGCATCCTTTTTTTTGACACCATAGTTTAAATTGCCATGAACGGTGTAATGTGGAAACAATCGAGCATCTTGAAAAACGTAACCAACATTGCGCTTTTCAACAGGCAAGTTAATTTTTTTTCGTTGACTAAATAGGATGCGGCCATTGATCTCGATTTCACCAAGTTCAGGCTTCACCAATCCACTAATAATATTGATGAAGGAGGTTTTACCCGCCCCTGAACGCCCGAAAACAGCACAAATACCACGGCTTGGTAAAACCAAATCCGCATTAAGCTTGATATCACCTAACTGTTTTTCAAATTGAATCTTTAACCCACTCATCATTGAGTCCCTAAGCGCCGAGTCATTCGGCGGCTAATCACTTCAGAAATGAATAACGAAGCCAAGGCAATCGCGATGGAGATAATACACAAACGCATCGCTTCCATTTCGGCTCCTGGCGTTTCTAAAAAGTTATACATCGCAAGAGGAAGCGTTTGTGTTTCACCGGGAATATTGGACACAAAGCTAATGGTGGCCCCAAACTCGCCTAGGCTGCGAGCAAAAGAGAGCATCGCACCAGTGATCAGCCCGGGTATCGTTAAGGGTAATGTAATGGTCAAAAAAACTTTGAGTGGTGAAGCGCCTAAGGTTCGAGCCGCTTGCTCTAACTTAGGATCGACGCTTTCAAGGCTTAAACGAATCGCACGAACCATCAAGGGCAGTGCGATGATGACACACGCCAACACGGCTCCACGCCAACTGAAGCTGAAACGCAAGCCAAACATATTATCAAACCACTGCCCAATTACGCCTTGTTTACCCATGGTGATCAACAGAAGATACCCCACGACCACTGGCGGTAAAACGAGCGGCAAATGCACTAGGCTATCCAATATACTTTTACCCCAAAACTGCTTTCTGGCGAGTAGCCACGCAAAAAACATTCCCAGCGGTAAAAGCCAAAGCACGGTATAAATCGCGACTTTTAAGCTCAGTTGCAGTGCAACCCATTCATATTCAGAAAGCAAAGGAATCCGTTCCTGTTATCACGCTAAAACCGTAGTTCTGTAAGATACTTTTTGCTTGATCGCTGCGTAAAAAAAGCATGAATTGATTCACCGTATCACGCTCAGTTAGCTGCACTAAAGGATAATGGATGGCGCTGTGTAGGCTTGAATCAAATTCGTGTACCACTTTGACCTTATTGCTCATCAATGCATCCGTCTTATATACAATACCAAGTGCGGCTTCTTGACGTTCCACTAGCGCAAGCGCTAAACGTACGTTATTGGTTTGAGCCAGCATAGGGGCGAGCGACGACCACACTTTTAACTTTTCTAGTGCCTCTTTGGCATACATTCCCACAGGCACTGCCATTGTGTTACCTATCGCTAAACGTGAACCGTTCAAGGCGTCAAGCCATGCCGCAACATCATTTACCACCAGCGAATTGAGCTTCGACGATTGAGGGGCGATAAGCACCAGCTGATTTCCAGCCAACAATGTGACCTTATCGCTCGTCACAATGTTCTTGTTAAGCAAGTGAGTAACCCAGTTATCATTGGCTGAAATAAAAATATCCGCTGGTGCACCTTGCTCAATTTGACGAGCAAGCGCGGATGAACCCGCATAAACGGGCACAATATCTAACGGTTGTTTCGGCTGGTAAGCCGCAATCAATTCATTAACCGCATTCGTCATGGATGACGCTGCATAAACAGTGATTTTCTCTTGTGCATAAACCGCCGTACAGCACAGCATGGCGACGATAGAGAGCAGTATTTTTCTCATGTTAACGCTCCGTTAATTCTGGCCATAATAAGGCCAAGTTCAAATGCTCTTCAATCGCATCCGCAATGCGGTTAATGGCTTGTTCTTTTTGCGCCACATGATCGTAATAACTTATATCAGCGGCACCAGCCCAGCGACAGATAAGCTCAGTTGCAGGAAAACTATCAAAAATTCCGTGCATGTAAGTCCCCAACACTTGCTGGCAATCACTTAATAAACCGTCACGGTTGCCATTGTCTAACGTGATGATTGCTGAGGATGATGCATCATCGAGCGTTGTGCGTCCAACGTGGATCTCGTAGCCTGAGACCTTCGCTTTACCTTGCGGTAAAATAAGCTCGCCTTGAACATTCCTGAGCGTTTTTTCAGCGGTGAGTTCTGTACTGACGTTCAACAACCCCAGTCCTTCACTTTCGCCCGCTCCACCTTCAACGCCGAGTGGATCGCGAATTACCCGACCTAACATTTGGTAACCACCACAAATGCCCATCACTTTGCCTCCGAAACGCAAGTGACGTTTGATATCCTGATCCCAACCTTGCGAGCGAAGATACGCAAGATCGTCCCTTACAGATTTACTGCCCGGAAGCAGAATCAGATCCGCATTTTCGATCCGTTCACCCTTTCCCACATAACGTAAGTCAACATCAGGATTTAAACGCAACGCATCAAAATCAGTATGGTTACTAATGCGAGTCAACACTGGCACCACAATATTCAATTTACTGTTGCTGCTGAGGGTTTGCGCTTGAGTGATCGCATCTTCAGCTTCTAAATCAAAGCCATGTAAATAAGGCAGCACACCAATGACGGGTTTACCCGTTTTTGCTTCTAACCAATCAAGGCCAGATTGCAGTAACGCAATATCACCTCGAAAGCGGTTAATCACAAACCCTTTTACACGCAGCTGTTCCGATTCAGAAAGCAGTGCTAACGTGCCATACAGATGAGCAAATACACCGCCTCTATCAATATCGGCAATGATAATCACAGGTACATCGGCCGCTTCAGCAAACCCCATGTTAGCAATGTCATTTTCGCGTAGGTTGATTTCAGCCGGGCTTCCCGCCCCTTCAATCATGACACTTTGATACTCGGCTTGTAACCGAGCGTAGGAATCAAGCACAGTATTCATCGCGACTTTCTTATAATCGTGATAACCCGTTGCTTCCATATTAGAGAGCGCTCTGCCTTGCAGGATAACCTGCGCACCCGTGTCTGAATTTGGCTTGAGTAATACAGGGTTCATGTGTACCGATGGCTCAACGCCACACGCTTGAGCCTGAACAGCTTGCGCTCTCCCGATTTCGCCACCATCGGCCGTCACCGCACTATTGAGCGCCATGTTTTGCGGCTTAAAAGGGGCTACTTTTATTCCTCGACGTGCTAACACTCGGCATAAGCCTGCAACTAGCACACTTTTTCCAGCGTCGGAAGTGGTGCCCTGCACCATCAATGACCTTAATGTTGATTCCATATTAACTCTACGATAGGCGTTTGCTGGTAATCATACCGTCACAGCTGCTACTCACTCAATAAAATGAATGGAATATTAATGTTCCGCTCAGAGTGTGTTCAACATCTTAGTGTTTAAATCGCTTCATCAAAACAACAAACCCATAGAGGAATTAAAAATGAAACGTACAACACTAGCCCTAGCAGCTTCGATGATTATTGCTCCTGTTTTCGCTTTTGCAGGTAACCATAACCAAAACAGTAATACCATCAATTACAATGGTCCTATCGAACTTACGTCTGTGGAATCGTTGCTAAAAGACACCAATATGTTTACAGAAAAGCATGTTGTAGTTGAAGGAAAGTTGATTCGTCAAATCAGAAAAGACACATTCGTATTCAGTGATGGCAACGGTGAGATTCAAGTAGAACTGGATGATGATATCCACTTCACAGCGCCACTCAATGCCGAGACTAAGGTTCGCCTTTATG
>NZ_NDIO01000188.1:0-4513 GCF_002241085.1 Vibrio sp. V03_P4A6T147 | reverse complement strand
GGATTTAAAGCAGTAGAATTGTGTATAGATTTAAACGTAAGTTAGCAGAGTCTATTAAATGTTACGTTGTGATTTATCCCGTTCTTAGGTAGATTAGAGGAGTAGGGATTTGTATCTATACCTTTTCTGGGATTGAATGAAATTTGAATTAATTTAAAGTGAAAGCGCTATGGTGTTCTTATTTGACGTTTTTTATTTGTATTTCTTAATTTGGAGTGTCACTAGAGATTCGTTTGACGATAAATGTGATTGTTTTTCATGTTTATTGATTTTTTAATTATGATTAGATGTCTGTCTGGTTAGTATTATTACAGTCATATCTACCATACCTATTAATTCATACATCGACATATCACCCTTTACTGAGTCACCCCTAGTGACTCACAGTACGCAATTAAAAATAACGACACAGACCTATCTATGAACCTAAACACAGGAGTAGATAGGAATGAATGTACGTTCTAGAAAAAACAAAAACCTCAGACTAACCAACAAGAAAACGTTTCTGGGTAGACCTATCCAGACCGAACATGGTCCACTCTATATCGACTACTTAGAGAAAATGCACAATACGATTGATCTCGCATTGGACGAGTATCCTCGGCTTATGGCTATTCGCGTGGATTTGAGGTTTCCTAAGCTAAGGGAAAATGAAAAGAGCGGTAATGTAATGACCGACTTTCTACGCTCATTACAGTCGCAGATTGATCACTCAGGAAAAAGAAAGAAAAGAGAAGGGAGTGCTAGAGTGCATCCCTGCAAAGTGCGGATTGCTTGGGTGAGGGAGCGCTCTAGCTCGATAAACGACCACTATCACCTAGTACTCATGTTCAACAAAGATAGGTTTAACTGGTTGGGTAAAACTCAAACGCAACAGGAGAACTTAGGCTCTTTTATCGTAGAGGCATGGGCGAGGGTGGCCGGTGTCGACTACGAAGAAGCTAATGGATTAGTCCATTTTTCAAAGAGAAAGAATAGTGACAGTGTGGTCATCCACCGCTTGAATTGTAACTCTGATGACTTTGATGATGCGTTTGATGAGTTCTTCAAGCACATTAGCTATCTAGCAAAAGAGAACACCAAGCACTTTGGTAGTGGTAGACGAAATTTCGGCCATAGTCATAAGTAGCTCAAAAAATAACGGTAGTAACAGTTCCTGTGGGAATCACAACAAACCACAGGAACCAATCATGACTCATCAACTCAACGTGGCTCATCAAAGAGTCCACACCATCACTCATGACCGAACCTTTAATGGAAAGCCACTCTACTACCACAAGGATGGTCTCGTTCTCGAATACCTAGAGGAGATAGACCGAGTGCTGACTGAAGCACTAAACCAATACCCAAGAATCTTTGCTGTTCACATCAACCTAAACCTACCGAGTGACTTCGGGGAAGATTACCTAACGGTGTTTGCCCATTTCTTTCGTATTTTAGAATCGGAGACTAATGAGCTCTGTAGAGACAAATACACCGACAGAACTTATCAATACCAGCAAACGGTCATTCGCTATATCTGGACGAAGGCGAGTGAGTCCACCAGCGATCACCATCATCTTATCTTGCTCTTTGATAGGGATCTCTTTCAAAACTTCGGCACTGGACGAGAGGGTTGGGGACGTTTTCTCTACAAAAAAGTGAGGAAGACATGGGATAGGGTGGTTGAAGATTATTACAGCCAACCATGCTCTGGATTAGCCTACTCTCCTACGAATGAAGGTTTTGAGCTGTTGTCTGACGCTGAAGTGTTCCCGTTACAGTTAAACGAGTTTTTTTATCGAATCAGTCGTCTAGCGAAGCCCATTACCAACCGGAACGATTACCGAAACAAGAGCTTTGGTTGCAGTCACGACTGACCTTAAAAAAATACAACGCGAGCAATGCCTATGTCATTCACACACAAAAAGGCATTACTCATGGCGAATAGAACCTACCTCCCAAGCATTACCCTTGATAGAACTTTTGAAGATTACCCGCTGTATTACAGCGACAAGGGGTTATACGAGTCAGCACTGACCTCGATGGTCGATGTCTTTGAACAGGCACTCAGTCAGTTTGACATAGCTCTCGCCACACGTTTGGACTTATACCTGCCTAAAGATCATCAAGACACTGATCTCAGTACCCTTAAGGACTACTTTGAAATCCTGAAAGAGAAGCTGAACACCAATTCGTTGCATTACGTGTGGCGTAAGCGAGCGGATAGCCGTTCGCACCATTATCAAGTGATGTTGTTTACTGATTATAAGCAGAATTTTGGTGATGCTATTTCCATGGACAAGCGTAACGAAATTGTGGGGCATCTGAAAGCAGCTTGGGGAGAAGCGATGAAAAAGCACTACAAAGGTAATGAGCGCTCAATGGTCCAACTGAACGACCGAGGGAACTATAGCCTGGGTACACGCTGTAAGAGCACAGATACTGACATAAAGAACTGCGTCTATAAACGCATGAGTAGTCTTGCTGAAGCGTGGAAAGAAAAGCGTTACTGCTTTGGCTCTAGCTTGGAATAGACCGACTGCATTTTTTTACAATGGCGGCTTATCCCATGGGTATATACAAGAGGAGACAATTCCCATGAGATTTCTACGACTAAAAGAAGTGATGTCACTAACAGGGTTAGGCCGTTCAACTATCTACAAGTTTATGGCTGATGAAACCGACTTTCCGAAGAGTGTCCCACTCGGCGGACGAGCGGTAGCTTGGGTCGAAAGTGAAATCGAGGAATGGATGGAATCGCGTCTGAGCATGCGAGACAACGCAGAATCCTATCAGTAACACAAACATCAAATCACATCATCAACGAGGCGCTGGCTAAGCAAAGTCATGCGCCCTTTTTGCAATTAGAGAGAGAGATAAAAAATGAGCTATTCAATTTACGTAGACGGCGCTGCACCAAACAACCAACACGGTTGCAAACGAGGTGGCATAGGGCTGGTGGTCTTCAATGAGAACGATGATATCGTCCATGAAGAGAGCATTACCATTGACCGAGAGACAGATTGTGCAGAGCTGGAGTTACTGGCACTTATCGAAGGGCTGGAATATGCCGAAGATGGTGATGTTATCTACTCAGACAGTGAGTACTGAGTAAAAGGTTTCAACCTTTGGCTTGATGGATGGAAGAAGAAAGGCTGGCGAAAAGCCGATAAGAAACCAATTAAGAATCGACGCCTGTGGCAGACAGTCGATGAGCTACGCTCAGACAAGTATGTCGAAGTCGAAAAAGTTAGAGCGCATTCTGGTGTCAGAGAGAATGAGATTGCGGACTCTCTAGCAGTTGATGCAGCTAGAAGCGATATAGATTGATGTGACAATGCGGCTTGTGGGGGTGATGCCTGCAAGCCGCTATTACCTGTTATTTGCGTTTTTCTAGATAACATATAACTGAATGCAGATAGGTTGCGAAATTAGGCTAAGTGTCTTGAGTCATCTCGGATTTATCGCTGATATATTCAACGTTTGATATTGGCCGTATTTATTCGTTACAATTCAGCTCGTTTAAGGGAGTAGCCTTCCACTACTGATTAGTAGTGGGGTGAATATCAACAGTCTCCAAGCCTCACGCTTGTGGTATTCACGTTCGACATGTTCTGGCAAGACTTAAGCTAAATGGCGATGCGGGCAGGATCGCTGTTTTGCTTTTGTTTTGCCTGCCCGATATGACAAAAGGAAACCTGCTGTGGATGCATGGTACGCTTTGTTTTTGGGGATAGTCCAAGGTATCACCGAGTTTCTTCCCATTTCCAGCTCTGCTCATTTGATTTTAATGCCTACCTTGCTCGGTGAAGCCGATCAAGGTATCAGTTTCGATCTCGCCACTCACATTGGCACGCTGCTCGCGGTGCTTATCTACTTTCGTCAAGATATCGTTCTGCTGCTCACGGAGTGGAGTAAGTCCATCACTCATCGTCAATATTCGACATCACACAGTCGTTTAGCTTGGGCGATTTTGTGGGGAACCTTTCCCGCAGCACTTGCAGGATTACTGCTAATGGATGTGATTGATCATCAACTTCGTTCGGTTGAAGTGATTATTTTCACAACAGTGTTCTTTGGCGTATTACTGGGGCTGGCTGATATTCTTAGTAAGAAAACACGAGATATCAGCGCGTTAACGTGGAAGGACGTGGTAGTTGTAGGCTGTGCTCAGGCACTCGCCTTGATCCCAGGAACCTCACGTTCAGGGGCGACGATTACCGCTGCGCTTATGCTCGGCTTCGAGCGTCAGGCCGCTTCTCGCCTGTCCTTTTTGCTTGCCATACCGATTACTGCTCTCGCGGCAGCAGCCAAAATCGCTGAAGTAGCGATGGATAGTTCGGTAACCGTAGATTGGCTGGCACTTTTAATTGGTAGCGTTACCTCTTTTCTCACCGCAATACTTGCGATCCACTACTTCCTCAAATTCCTGAATCAATTTGGGATGATGCCTTATGTCATCTACCGATTAATTTTGGCCGTTATTCTATACTTTTACGTTATTTAATAGGGATTAAACATGCTATTAGCT
>NZ_NDIO01000035.1:0-4553 GCF_002241085.1 Vibrio sp. V03_P4A6T147 | reverse complement strand
CAGTGCATAGCCACCCAGCAGTGCATGCTGTCTACCAATACATAGAGAAAGGCACTGTGGTTGCAGACTTGGTCGCCGAAAATGTGCTACATGAACAAGATGGGTACCTGCTGACTAAGTGGCAAGATGAAGGCGAAGCTCCTGCGTTATTAAAAATCCTGCCGAAAGAAAAAGGGATGTTTGACCAAGGTTCAGCTTTAGTTTGTTGGAGTGTAGAAACACCTGGTGAACCACAATCAAAAACTTGGCTTGACCCAAGTATCCAGCAAAGCTGGATTGCTTTTGATAGCCAAAATGGTGATAGCACAGCCATGTGTTACGCCACTGGTGAAGACAAACTTGTTGCGACTAACCACCCAGCCAAAATACGGCACAGTGGTGATAAAGCCAAGTTAATCTCTGCCAACGATAAAAGTGGTTATACCTTCCGAGGTCGTTTTTTATCCAATGAAGAAGCTTGCAACATTAGCTTTGAAGTGACACAAAAAGCGCACAATGCACTGCGTTGTTTGTTAACTAAGCAAAGTGTTTTTAGAAATGGCGATCAAGTTTATTTAGCTTGGGCAGTATCAGGCAAAGAGGTCCCTAAACCTACCGAACTGGACTTAACTGACTTAGCCAGTTTCTTAGCGGAGGCCGACAGTGTTGATCACACACAGGACCTAGGTCGAGCATACGCCAATCAGTTAAAGCGTTACTTTAATGGTATAAAAACGAGAAACCAGTTGGCTGACAACGAACAAATTGCACTGCTAGGACTAGATTCCGCGACGCCTGGGCGAATGGGTATTTTGTATTACCGTGAAACCATCGCGAAAGAGTTTTTAGCGCGATTAGAGCAGTGGCAACTCGATCTGGGTTGGCAGCAGAGAGTCAAAATAAACGAACAGTGGCAATGGGTTTATAGTGCCCCGAGCTTATTCCGAGTGCTTGATGGTGTATACGGTGATGTACTTAAATCTGCTGACACCTTAAAGAAAAACCTTATTACCCGTTTATATCCCTGCATCGTTGAAGGGAAACCGATTCCGCAAGACATCATGCAAAGTGCGTTTCACCGTGCAATTAACCGTGTTGCCTATAAATCCGATCAAACTTGGCTTTGGTTACAAAATTTAGGCATTGCCTGCTCACTGATCAGAGGGTTTTACACTCGGACAACACATTCAACTATTCAAAAGGAATACCCAATGGCATTACAACAAGATAATGCCAGTCGCGACTATTTGTTTGGTCGTTTACTGGCGGTGGCAAACAAGGTTGAAAAAGTTGCACTCTCAAGCAGCGAAGCAAATCGTTTAACCACGGCAGAGCGTTTCATGACGCAATTTGTTAATAGACCTGCATCAACGTGGCTAAACATCAGTAATGCCTTAGTACCGTATCAGCAAAGGCTGTTTAATAACTACCAAGGGTATGACAACGCAACTAAAGCACTGTTTAGTCAAATACACGATATGTTTAATCCTGCTGACTTTACCTCAAACCAAAAACTCACCCCTGAATTTTTGCTTGGCTTTCACAACCAAATGATGTGGCTAGAAACCCATAAAGTAGAGAAAGGTCAATGGGTTAAGAAAGTGAATGACGAACAAGTCCAAGAAAACTTAGAAGAAACAGTTTAAGAAAAGGAACATCACTATGACTTTACAAAATAAAATCGACTTTGCATTAATTTTTAACGTATTAAACGCTAACCCAAATGGTGATCCACTCAATGGTAATCGCCCACGCACCGATTATGATGGTTTTGGTGAAATTACCGATGTTTGTTTAAAGCGTAAAATTCGTGACCGTCTACAAGAGGCGGGGGAAAGCATTTTTGTTCAATCGGATGAAAAGAAAACCGATGGTATGACAAGCTTGCGCAACCGAGCTGAATCTGACGAGGTTGGTTTAGGAAAAGAGGCATTCAACAGTAAAAAAACAGCGCCAGATCAAGCCGCAAAATTGTGCTGTCAAAAATGGCTAGATGTGCGTGCATTTGGTCAAGTGTTTGCGTTTAAAGGGACAGGCTCGGATGGTGTATCTATTCCAATCCGTGGGCCTATAACGATTCAAAGCGCATTTAGTATTGAGCCAGTGAGTATTACTAGTACACAAATTACCAAGAGTGTGAGTGGTGAAGGTGATGGTACCAAAAAGTCATCAGATACCATGGGTATGAAGCACCGTGTAGACAAAGCCACCTATGTTGCTTTTGGTGCAATGACACCTCAATTGGCAGAGAAAACAGGCTTCAGTGACGAAGATGCAGAAAAAATTAAAGCTGTATTAGTAAAGTTGTTTGAGGGTGATGCATCATCAGCGCGTCCTGAAGGTTCTATGAGTATTTCACACCTCGTATGGTGGAAACATGACTCTAAGTCTGGTCAGTATTCTTCAGCTAAAGTGCATCAAACGTTGAGAGCGCACATTGAACAAGGCTTACCACTTGAAACTACGGCGTTGAAAGATTCACTGGTAACCGCTTTACAAGGACTAGAACCAGAAGTGATCGAGGGTTTCTAATCTAATGATTGACGTTCGCCTAATCAACATCTCCGCTCTACAGCACTTTGCTTTTTGTCAGCGCCAATGTGCACTGATCCACCTAGAGCAAGTGTGGCAAGAAAATTACCTAACGACACACGGGCGGCAGTTACATGATCGAGTTGATAACGGCGAGCCAGAAACCCGTAAAGGGGTGCGTTTTGAACGTGGCGTAGTGGTGACTGCGCCACAATTAGGCATAACAGGCAAATTAGACTTATTAGAGCACCATAGATTAAGCAACCAATTCGTCCCCGTTGAATATAAACGAGGTAAACCAAAAGCCAGCGATATCGACAAAGTACAGCTTTGTGCTCAAGCGTTATGTATTGAAGAAATGTTATCCGTTGAAGTCGCAAATGGCGCACTTTGGTATTGGCAAACGCGCAAACGCATTGAGGTCAAATTCGATAACCAACTGAGAACGCAAACAAAAGCTTTAATAACGCAAGTACAACAGCTGTTTGTAAACGCAAAAACGCCTCCGCCAACGAAAGGTAAACACTGTAAGGCATGTTCTCTGATTGAAATATGTCAGCCAGATTTAACCAATAATGATGGTTCAAGCGGTTATGTAGCGGCATTGTTTAAAACGGAGGCGGAATGAAAAAACTTCAAAACTCACTTTATATCACTAAAGATGGAGTCTATTTGCATAAGCAACGCGAAACCTTACTAATTGAACAAAAAGTGGATGGCGAAAAGCAAAAACTGATGCAGCTTCCCATACATTCGATTGGCAGTATATTTTGTTTTGGCAATATTATGGTTTCGCCGCAGTTACTTGGCTTTTGTGGTGAAAACGGTACTCATCTTGCCTTCTTTGATATGCATGGTCGTTTTCTAGCCAATGTTGTTGGTAAACAAACGGGCAATGTATTGCTGCGTAGGCAGCAGTTTAGTGTTAGTGAGCAGGCTGCAAACGAACTTGCCAAGTATATTGTCGCCGCAAAAATACGATCATCTCGTATGTTGCTTTTACGTTTTAGACGTAATCACAACAGCACACCACAGTTAGAAAAAGCCATTGAGCGTTTAAAGCAAATTATTGAGCAATTGAAAGGCGTGACCGCCTACGACACAGTTTTAGGGTTAGAGGGAGAGGCCGCATCGCATTATTTCTCCGCGTTTGCTGACATGTTTAAAGGCAACGAAAGCAAACTGCTGTTTGATAAGCGCACTCGAAGGCCGCCTAAAGATCCAGTTAATGCGGTTATTTCATTACTGTACTCTGTGTTAGGCCAAGAGATCAGTGGCGCATTACAAGGTGTAGGGTTAGATCCACAAGTCGGTTTTTTACACAAAGAAAGGCCTGGTAGAAATAGCCTCGCCCTCGATCTTTTAGAAGAGTTTAGAGCTTACATTGTCGATAGCATCGCCTTAAAGCTCTTTAACAATAACACTCTCACCACGAAGGACTTTGAGACAGATTGTCTCGGTGGTGTAACCATAAAAGACGACGCGCGTAAGCTAGTTTTTCATGCTTATCAAGTTAAAAAACAAGAAGAAGTGATACACCCTTTTTTGCAAGAAAAGGTGCAAATCGGTTTATTACCGCATGTTCAAGCCATGCTGTTAGCACGTCATTTACGTGGTGATTTAGCCCATTATCCGCCATTTGTGATCAAAAAATAAGGAGAGTGAGCAATGATGGTATTGGTCACATACGATGTATCCTTTGCCAGTGAAGATGGTCAAAAACGCCTCAGGCAATTAGCAAAAGTGTGTTTAGATTATGGTGTAAGAGTGCAATATTCTGTATTTGAATGCGAAATAGATGCAGCGCAATGGCTGCGCTTTAAAAATGAGCTGTTGTCAATTTACGACCCTGAAGTAGACAGTTTGCGTTTTTATAAGCTCGGCAAAAACTGGCAAAACAAAGTAGAGCACCATGGTGCTAAAGTCGCCATAGATATATTCAGAGATACCCTTATTTTATAGTCGCTAGGCTCAAGTTCTCAGTAAAATACTGGGGATCTAGCGATTGCATAAGTTCCTGTCTCTTATACACATCTCCGAGC
>NZ_NDIO01000005.1:0-4574 GCF_002241085.1 Vibrio sp. V03_P4A6T147 | reverse complement strand
ACTTAATTATGGCTCGTAAAAGTAATTTCGATAGAGAGGAAAAACTGATTGTGGCAATGGATCTGTTTTGGAAAAAAGGGTACTCCAATACCGCCATTTCCGATCTAATTGATACGCTGAAAATTAACCGTTTTAGCCTTTATAATGCGTATGGTGATAAAAAAACGCTCTATTACGAAGCATTGGATAAATATCTGGTATCAGTGCCACTCCCTCGCCTTGCTGAACTTAACCAAACGAACTCAGCGTTTGAAGAATTGACTGCTTTTCTTAAAGAATTTGCAAAATTGCAAAAGACAAGTTCATCGGGATGCTTCATGCAAAACGCCCTGATTGAACACGCAGGGCAAGATGAGTATGTGTTAGCAAAAGGCCAACAACTTTTTGACCAGTTACTAGCCGTTATTAGTCACGCACTACGAAACGCCCAGGAGCAAAAACAAATTGGTACATTGCTGGATGCCAATCAATTGGCAAAACTGGTACTGGTCCAGATGCAAGGAATTCGTGTAATGGGAAAAGCTAAGCGTTATGACGACATTAATGCTGCCTTAGAATCGTTATTGATATTGCTTAAGGGAAATGCTCCATGATAAAAGTGACAGTGTCTCGCTTAATAAAAGGCCACGACTTAAAGCAATCCATTACCGCGTTGATAAAGCAAGAGAACATACAAGCGGGTAACATCGCTTCTTGTGTCGGGTGCCTATCTGAAGTGCGCATCCGCCTCGCTGATGGCTCTTCAGAGCTACATCTTGTTGATGCATTTGAAATTGTCTCTTTGATTGGCACGCTAACCGCATCTCATCAACACTTGCACATTGCGGTTGCAGATAAAACAGGCAAAGTGATCGGTGGTCATCTTTTGGATGGTTGTCTTGTCAATACTACCGCAGAGCTGATTTTACATTCCTACCCTGACTTAGTGTTTCAGCGAGAATTTGATAATCAAACGGGCTACAGTGAGCTGGTGGCACCTTGTTAAAATCCCTTTAATGATAAAAGTGAATGCGAATATACTAGTCTGCATTCTGTAAAATGTGGTGAAGCGTGTTTTTTATTCACCCATTTCTCCCTAATAACGATAGGCAATTCGACGTTGAGCAATTTCCGTCTGTGAGCTATCTCTCACATCTGTTCTTTTTGTAATAACTCTGTATAATTCGCCGCCTATTTAACCATTGTTTATGTTCTGTTGATTTGGCGTCTGCACATCACTGATTCGCTAAACTGAATACCTAGGAAAACTCTCTTGATCTCTACCGCAAATATCACCATGCAATTTGGCGCTGAGCCTTTATTTGAAAACATTTCTGCAAAATTCGGTAACGGCAATCGCTACGGTTTGATTGGCGCTAACGGCTGTGGTAAATCGACGTTCATGAAGATCTTGAGTGGCGCGTTAACTCCCAGCTCAGGCAACGTCTCCATTACACCAGGGCTAAAATTGGGTGTGCTGAGCCAAGATCAGTTTGCTTTCGAACAATATACGGTAATTGATGCCGTGATTATGGGTGACCGTAAACTATGGGAGATCAAGCAAGAGCGTGACCGCATTTATTCATTAGCCGAGATGAGCGAAGCCGACGGCATGAAAGTCGCCGAGCTTGAGAGCGAATACGCTGAAATGGATGGTTACACCGCCGAAAGTCGCGCGGGTGATATTTTGTTAAAAGCGGGTATTGAGGAATCGTTTCATTTTGGCTTGATGCAACAAGTGGCTCCAGGTTGGAAACTGCGCGTTTTGTTGGCGCAAGCCTTGTTTGCCAACCCAGATATTTTGCTGCTCGATGAGCCAACCAACAACTTAGACATCCACACCATTGGTTGGTTGGCTGAAGAACTTAATCAGCGTAAATGCACCATGATTATTATTTCCCATGACCGTCACTTTTTGAACTCAGTGTGTACCCATATGGCTGATATTGATTACGGTGAACTGCGTATTTATCCGGGTAATTATGAGTATTTTCTTGAAGCGTCAAGCTTGATTCGAGAGCAGTTACTCTCTGGCAACGCGAAAAAAGCGGCCGAGATCAACGAACTGCAAGACTTCGTTAACCGCTTTGGTGCCAATGCTTCAAAAGCAAAACAGGCTAGCTCACGCGCAAAAAAAATGGACAAGATCAAGCTTGATGAAGTGAAATCCTCAAGCCGCATCAGTCCTTCGATTGATTTTGGTGAAGGAAAGAAACTGCATCGTCTTGCACTTGAACTACAAAATCTCGGCCACGCTTTTGACGATGAACAGCTCTTCAACGGTGGCAATCTGCTGCTTGAGGCGGGCTCGCGTTTGGCGGTAATTGGTGAAAACGGCGTCGGTAAAACGACCTTTCTACGCTGCTTAGTCAAAGAGCTTCAGGCCAACCAAGGTGTGGTGAAATGGTCTGAGAATGCCTCAATTGGCTATTGCCCTCAAGACAGTACTGTCGATTTTGATAACGATCTGACTATCTTTGATTGGATCTCGCAGTGGCGCACAGTAAAACATGATGATTTGATGGTGCGTGCCATTCTTGGCCGACTACTCTTTACAGCTGATGATGTGAATAAGAAAGCAAGAAATTGCTCGGGTGGTGAGAAGAACCGTCTGCTATTTGGCAAACTAATGATGCAAGATATCAACGTGCTGATCATGGACGAGCCAACCAACCACATGGATATGGAAGCGATTGAGGCGCTCAATAACGCGCTAAAGTCCTACACGGGGACACTGATTTTTGTTAGCCACGATCGCGAGTTTGTCTCTTCGCTGGCCACTTCGATCATTGATGTGAAAAACAAACAGTTGGTCTACTTCCAAGGAACGTACGATGAATATTTGGCTCATCAACAGAAGTTGTTAGCTGCGGCGTAATCAAACCAACGTCATCGCTCCTGATACTTGTTGCCGCCAGAAATGACGGCAACAACGGATAATTTAGATTCTGCTGTTTACTCTTAGCTTATTTTATCGGCCACTGACAAGCCGCCGACTTAACTCCAAGTTGTTTGGGTATCACTGTAATTTGTTATAACTCTGGTTTAACCCAAACATTGCTAAAATCAAACCAGCCTAACGCGTTGCATTTCGCGTTTTGTAATGCACCACATTGATCTTTGCTTATCCCTAACCAACAGTGGAACATCGGGATAACTTGCTGTTTTTCTATCAAAGACTTGCCAATCTCTTTGGCCGGAAATATGGCATTTGGATCGGCGCGCCATTCATCCACTAACTGACACCAATACGAAAAATCTTCAGCGCGGCTTAAATGCTCGATATCACTGTAATCAAGTAACCATCCTGCTAACGCATCTTCTCTATGGTTGGCAATTCCCATCGGTTTGACCCAAACATCGACAGCATCGGTGTCTTCAACAGTCAAATCATATTTAACAAGCTCCACCGAAATCCCATCTTCTTTTAACAGCTGTTGTATTGTTTTCACTAAGCTTGGAAACATAGGATGTTGAGCATGATATGCAATGGTGATCGAACGCTCACCCGGCGGTGTAGCGGCAACATCTCCCGATGACTGATGATACCAGCCCGGTTTCAAGCCATAAGCAGGTAACACCCCCAACTCGACCACTTTGTCTTCTGGTAATTGACGAAATAGGTTGAGAGTACTGAGCTTATTGGTAAGGTAGCGAGCCCAATTTACATCTGCGGCGACGCCATTTTTTCGATTGAGTAACAAGTAAGTACAGCCGGGATCAAGATCCACGTCTTCTGTAAATGAACCTCGCTTTGTTTTTATCGGATGCGATAAGCTAGGAAAAACCATCGAAGAATGTACTTCGTCAATCACCCACACTTCGACTCGGTCGAGCAAAGGCCTAAATCCAAAATATCCATCAAACGCTTGCAAAACTAAGCGTTTTTCATCATTTAAAATGACTTTGTAAGGGCCAGTACCAATCGGCATTAAATCAAAATTATCACTACGATTGGACTCTGGTAGTAAAATCTTGGCACATGACTCAGATAAAAGAAGCGGTAAGCGACTATCCGCTTTTTGTAAAAAGATATCGATAACCCAGTTGGAGGGCGAGCTGATCCTATCAAGATGGGAGAATAAGTTCAGAAATCGCAATTCCCACAAACTTTGGATAACACCGTCGGTGGTAAGCAAATCACCATTGTGGAAACGAACCCCTGGCCGAAGATAAAAACGCCAATGTGTTGCTGTCACCGATTCCCATGTATGTGCGAGATCTGGCTGCAGCTGTTCATATTCATCTAGCCGCGTTAATCCACTAAAAATTTGCATTACGATATGTTGCTCAGATCGACGCATGGATTTTAGCGGGTTTAGCATTGAAAGCGGGCGATAATAAGGCAACCGTATGACTTGCAGACCTTCTTGATGCTGAACACCAAGATAGCTTTGGATCACTTGCGTCAGTTTCGCCGCATCTTGATCCAGCACCGAAAATGCATGGCCAATTTTACCTTCATCTAAGTATCGACGCGCAAGGTTTTCACTGACATCACTGCGACTACGTTTAAAAATGAGATCGGATAATTTTCCACGCCCCGCCGCAGGACGCCATTCTATCCAGCCTTCATCCTCCATTTTATTTAAAAC
>NZ_NDIO01000132.1:0-4579 GCF_002241085.1 Vibrio sp. V03_P4A6T147 | reverse complement strand
AAATACAGGCAACTTGCTTTTCCGTTGCCTAGGACATTTTATGAATAATGATATTGAAAAAGATTTCAATTTAGGCGGTAATGTAGAGCATGCGCTCAAGGGAGATTACGAGCTAAAAGTCAACGCCGTGCTCAAAGAGGCATGGGATTGTACGATCAAGCAATTTATCTCCTTTTCTCCTTCCATCGTGATTCTTTTATTTGTGCAGCTTGCGATCTTCTATATTGCTTTAAAATTGCAACTGGGTGATCCATCACTAATCTTGGATGCGTTAGAAACACCAGAAGCTTTCACAGGCAATATTGTACAAGCTATTTTTGTGGCTAATTTTAGCTATGAGGTCGTTAGTGCACCTATTTATGCTGGCGTGAGCTTAATGGCGATGAGTCATGTCGCTGGGTTAAGAACACAGCCAAGACATATAGGTAAGGGATTACAGTTCACCATCCCAGTGATTTTAGCAACGCTATTCAGCTTATTACTGCAAGGTGTAGCAGGAATGATTTTCCCATTGCTATCAATGTATTTGAGTATTGCGTTTAGCCAATCCATCTTATTGATCTGCGAAAAACGGGTTCCACCTATGCAATCACTGCTATTATCCTTACGCGCAGTCAATAAAAAAATCGTTCCTATTGCCGTGATTTATTCCGTGATCATGCTGATGTTCGTTGCCGCCGCGCTCTTTTATGGGATAGGTTTCATTTTTGTATTACCTTTCTTCTTCCATGCTAAAGGGATTATTTATCGTAATATGTTCGGCATCAAACTAAAGATCATAGCGACTAATCAATCCGACAATAATCCAAATTCTCAGGTGTTCAATGCGTAAAATAATCTTACTTACCGCCATCTCGCTCGTGGTTGTGAGTTGCAGCGTTTATTACGTCAAGCAAACCTCAACTGAGACGACTTACAAAAGCGACATTCCATCTTTGCAAGGTGCTAGAGCTGTTGGAAAAGCGCCTGACTTCTCAGCCATCGATGATGTGAATGAGAAAAAGCATGCTTTTTTTTCTTTCTTAAAACCAGGGATAGCTTGGGAAAATTTACGTGTTTTGCGAGAGCGTGAAATATTAGAGAGGATTGCACAACATCATCTAAGCAATCAGATAGCCAAAAGTGACTATAGTGAGGCGCAAAAACTCTCTAAGCGATATGAAGTACCGATTCCTGCAGAAGGCATCACTAGCGCATGGCTAGAAAACATGCTTCATCGAGTTGACGTTTTACCCGAAGCGTTAGTCTTGACCCAGGCAGCGAATGAATCGGCTTGGGGAACCTCTCGCTTTGCAATTGAAGGAAACAACTATTTCGGTCAATGGTGTTACAGTGTAGGGTGTGGGTTGGTACCTTTGCAACGCGTGGAAGGTATGACTCACGAAGTGGCGAGTTTTGGTTCTGTTCAAGAGTCAATCCACGGTTACTTCATGAATGTTAACCGCAACTCCGCTTATCATGATTTACGAGAGATTCGTTTTCGATTAAGAAAAAATAATGCCGATTTATTGAGTGCCGACAGTGCCATGGAGATGACCAATGGCTTACTGAAATACTCAGAGCGCGGAGAAGCTTATGTGCAAGATCTTCAATCTATGATGCGTCACAATCAGCCTTTCTGGACAGAATAATAATGAAAAAAAGAACACTTACCTTATTACTGACAACGCTATGCCTTGCTAACGCATTTCCCGTTAACGCTCAAGAGTATATGTTTACATACTCCAAGTTGTTTTCAGCAATGAAAAATAACGTGAAAGAAGAGTACCCTAATGTCAAAGTCGCTTATTATTTCCTTAATGCCAATACCAAGCAGCTCTGCCCAATAGAGAAGGCTTGGATGGAAAAAGAAAAGCACTATGAAGCGTTGAAAGTCAGTAGCAACCACGAACTACTACTTCCTTTAGACGATCATTTACGGCAAGCGAATCCGTTAGTGTTTGTCGATACTCCTCAAGATATGCGTTGTGACTTTTCGACTGTTGTTATGGCAAAAGAACAGTTCAAAGGAGAAATATCTTACCAACAGGTCGCCATCTTATTACCTCAGATGCAAAAATTACTGGAAGAGCTCGGCGGGATGTTTGCGAGTTGGTTCACACCCGATGTTTCTGGTGTCACACTCGAATTTGCCAATAATTTGAATTCGGCCATTCAGTTGAGTAACGGCGAAACCATT
This sequence comes from Vibrio sp. V03_P4A6T147, assembly GCF_002241085.1. Lineage (NCBI taxonomy): Bacteria > Pseudomonadati > Pseudomonadota > Gammaproteobacteria > Vibrionales > Vibrionaceae > Vibrio > Vibrio sp. V03_P4A6T147. The sequence continues at coordinate 2,400 of NZ_NDIO01000132.1, read as the reverse complement.
AACATAGAAAATGGCAAAGCCCAAGTGGATCTCAGTCAACTGGGTGAAGGTGGATCGATGCAGTTACCACAAGAAACGGTTCGCGTGTTACCTTATCTTCCCAAAGCGAAACATTAGACATGTTGGGCTAATATCAATAGGGCTGCATTCGCAGCCCTTACTCGTTTTATCTTTGTAGGAATATCAAAGATTGGTGACATCCAACTTCAAACTAGGATCAAACTCCATCACGCTATCCTCATCTTCGAGCGCTAGGATTGGCATCTCTTCTTTATCAAAACCAATGTCGCCACCATTAATAACGCCTGAATCACGGTTAATCGACTTAAAGTCAAACAACTTGAAATCAGCCAAATGGCTAGGCACTACATTTTGCATTGCACTAAACATGGTCTCGATGCGCCCAGGGAACTGTTTATCCCAGCCATTTAGCATTTGCTTAATGTTTTGACGTTGCATGTTTGGCTGAGAGCCACATAGATTACATGGAATAATCGGATACTCTCGCATGTTCGCATATTTGATAATGTCTTTTTCACGACAGTAGGCTAGAGGGCGAATTACCACATGTTCACCGTTATCAGACACAAGTTTAGGTGGCATTCCTTTGATCTTTCCACCATAAAACATGTTCAAAAATAGCGTTTCTAGAATGTCGTCACGGTGATGGCCTAACGCAATTTTCGTCGCACCGAGTTCTTTGGCTGTACGGTACAAAATGCCGCGGCGTAAGCGTGAACAAAGTGAGCAGGTGGTTTTCCCTTCAGGGATCTTATCTTGAACAATAGAATACGTGTCTTCTTCGACAATTTTATATTCAACGCCTAGCTGCTCTAAGTACTGCGGCAGAATGTGTTCAGGAAATCCGGGCTGTTTTTGATCAAGATTCACGGCAATAAGCTCAAAGCTAACAGGGGCACTTTTCTGAAGGCTCATTAGAATATCCAGCATGGTAAAGCTATCTTTACCGCCAGAAAGACATACCATAATACGGTCGCCATCTTCAATCATATTAAAGTCAGCAATGGCTTGACCCGTATTACGACGGATACGCTTCTGAAGTTTATTGAAATTATATTGTTGAGCTTTGGTGCGCTCTTGAATTTGCTCAGTCATCAGTGTCTGGTCTTTAATCTTTAAACAAAATAAAGTGCGTATGATACGGATAAATAGCGCAGATGCCAGATCTAACAAGTAAGGAAGATAAAAAATCCCCCTCGTCTATGACAAGGGGGATCGATGATAGATCGGGCCATTTTAAATAGAGGTTTTAGGATCTAAAGGGCTCACGTAGCCATGCGGCTTTAATGCTAAAACATCACAGTTAATTTTATCAATGACTTGTTCTGCCGTGTTGCCAATAAATACTGCCCCCCCATAACCCTGTACGCCCCGTCGTACCAAGAATAACCATCGCCGCATTGAGCTTTTCAGCAGCTTGAGGAATGACGTCTTCAGGCAAGCCTTGCTCTACAAGTGTTTGCGATTCATCTATACCATGCTTTTGTCGCAATGCTTTCATTGCCATCAAGTGGTGACCACGAACAGCATCAGTGTAGGTCATTGGATCAAACTCGGGCAACTCAATGGTAATATTCGCAGGCGTAATAGGGTATGAATTCACCAGATAAGGCGTCGCACCTAAACGAGTGGTGAGGCTTTTTAGTTGTTCAACCATGCAATCATTTAAATCAATATGAGCCGGATTTTCTGACCCCACATGTACCGAAGCGATTATATTCGCATTCTGTGGCCAATCTGAATTTTTAACCAATAGCACTGGAGTTGGGCATTTACGCAATAAGTGCCAATCTGTCGGTGTAAAAATAACGGATTCAAGGACATCATGCTTGCGCGTCCCTTTGATCAGAATGTCATGTTCTCCGTAAAATATCTCAGCAATAATCGCTTCATAAGGGCGGTTATGCCACACCACTTTTACTTCAAATTGGATCGAACTATCAATATACGGTTCAGCTACTTTCCTCATCCATTGCTCGCGCTGATGGATAACACCACGTCGCATAGCATCACGTTCATCAACAGAGAGCATCGACGTCATGTCATAAGAGAAATCATAAATAGATAGGAAAAATGTAATGTGGCTAGAAGACGTGCTTTGCTGTGCTAACTGTATGGCTCTGGCAAGGGCGGGTTGTTCATCGTGGTTGATGTCAGCAACCACCAGAATCTTGCTATAAATACTCATATCGACTCCTTAATTATGGAGGAGGGCGTTAGAGTTACTTTAGCTCATAACCAGCGAGAATTTTAGAAAAAAAGAGAGTTTTTAACAGAAGTATGACGTAGCTCATTTAAGAGCTACCTCATTGAAGTTACTTAGTTTCTTTAGATACGCCTGCCAGTTCCATCAGTTGGTCATGGTCAAGGATTGTGATG
>NZ_NDIO01000076.1:0-4618 GCF_002241085.1 Vibrio sp. V03_P4A6T147 | reverse complement strand
GTTTTCAGACGAAATGGTGACAACTTTAATTAGAGCATATTGACTTGAGAGATCAATCGTAAGTTTACATAAATGTTAATAAAAATATCCTTTCTGACTATTCAAAAAGTTTACGTATTACAATTGATTCGCTTTTCGTCTTGTCCTTGCGCCTTGAAATGGTAACATCTTGCGCACAACTCATCTTAAGGATCCCTTATGAAAGTCATCAGTTTTAACATCAACGGTTTGAGAGCTCGCCTTCATCAACTGCAAGCGATTATTGATAAGCATCAACCTGATGTCATTGGACTTCAAGAAATCAAAGTACACGATGACGCTTTTCCTCTTGAGGATGTTGAAGCCATGGGCTACCACGTCTATTTCCATGGTCAAAAAGCGCATTATGGCGTCGCCATGTTGTGCAAGAAGGAACCCATTTCAGTACAGAAAGGCTTTCCTAGCGATAATGAAGATCATCAAAAACGCATGATTATGGCCACTTTTGAAGATGAAAACGGCCAAAAAACAACCATACTCAACGGCTATTTTCCTCAAGGAGAGAATATTTCCCATGAAACAAAATACCCCTATAAGCGTCAGTTTTATAAAGATCTAATGGGTTACTTAACGACACATCATTCCCCTGACGAACAAATAATTGTAATGGGAGACATTAACATCAGCCCTATCGACTTGGATATTGGGATTGGTGAAGCCAATAGAAAACGCTGGTTGCAAACGGGAAAATGCTCTTTCCAACCTGAAGAGCGCGAATGGTTACAAACTTTAATGGACTGGGGTTTTGTTGACACATTCCGTCAGTTAAATCCGGATGTAAATGATCAATTTTCGTGGTTTGATTATCGCTCACGCGGCTTTGATGATAACCGCGGGCTACGAATCGACGTCATTTTAGCGACCCCGAACCTAGCAAAAAAATGCCAAGAGGCCGGCATCGACTATGAACTTCGAGGAATAGAAAAACCTTCTGATCACGCGCCAATTTGGTCCAGTTTTTCCTTGTAGGAACAGAAAGTAACGTGCCAATAAGAAGCGCGCATTCGGCGCGCTTCTTATTTTAATCTATGCCTTGATTATAGAAACAAACTCGGTACAGCAAATTGCTACTCGCAGCCCTTCAGCTCAATGGGCGCAAATAAGCTAAGAAGCGTTTTTCAGCCTGTTTGAAGCAGAACAAAATAATGAAGGTCAAGCCCATATAGAACAAACCTGCGGTTAAAAATGACTCGAATGGAGCATAATAACGAGAGTTCACTAAACGCGCAGCCCCCGTTAAATCCATAATGGTAACAATACCAGCAACCGCCGAACCGTGGAGCATGAAGATAACTTCATTACTATAAGCGGGCAGTGCGCGCCTTAACGCACTCGGTAGAATAATTCGTCGATACGTTTTCCAAGTACTCATTCCGTATGCCTTCGCCGCTTCAACTTCGCCTTTCGGCAAACCATTGATCGCGCCGCGAATAATTTCAGCCGTGTAGGCGGACGTATTGAGAACAAAAGCAACCAACGCGCAAAACCAAGCGTTTTCCCATAAGGTATCTTTAACCGGGAAAAATTGATCCATTCCATAGTAGATGAGATAAAGCTGGACCAATAACGGTGTACCACGAAAAAAGTAGGTATAAGCCCATGCTGGAGTACGAATCAAATAGTTGTGGCTATTTCTAGCAATCGCTAAGGGGATGGCAAAGCTCAAACCGATGATTAACGACAACCCCACCAGCCAAACCGTTGTCCATAACCCACTAAAATAAATTGGTAAGCTTTGAGCAATAAGGGAAAAATCCATATTTACCTCGTGTGAATGCTAAACTTGCGCTCAACCAATTTGAGAAGACCGGTTGATACACTGGTAAAGAAAAGGAAGATCACTGAGACAGCCATATAAAAGGTGAATGGCATTTTTGTCGAACCCGCCGCGAGTGAGCTGACTCTGACCATATCTTCTAATCCAATAATGGAAACAAGTGCCGTCGTTTTGAGCAATACCAACCAGTTGTTACCAAATCCTGGCAATGCATGACGAACCATTTGAGGAAGCAAAATGCGTCTAAATGCTAAGGTAGAACTCATACCATACGCTTTCGCCGCTTCCATCTCTCCTTTATCAACTGCCATAATGGCGCCACGAAAGGTTTCAGCCATATAGGCACCGAAAATGAAACCTATAGTTAGTATCCCAGCAATGAAAGGGCTAACATCAATATAATCGGGGAGATAAGCGGCCCATTCATGGCTCGGGTCACTTGCCATAAACCAATTGTTTAGCCATTCGTTGATTGAATAAAGGCTATTATTCAACAATATTTGACCGCCAAAGAAAATAAGCATCATTAACACAAGGTCTGGAATACCGCGAATGATGGTCGTATAAAGAGTGGCAATGGCTCTTGCCCAACGGTAGGGTGCAAGCTTGGCTAGCGCACCTAGCATGCCAAGTAACATGGCAAGTAATAAAGAGAGCACGGCAACTTCAATGGTCAGCACCGCTCCCTTCAAAATTGAGGCTTCATATCCGTGTAGGTCCAACATAATTCATCCCTAGTCCCTGGAGAATTTAACGGCTGGGTACTTCTGGAACTAGGATCCAGCCGTTAAGAATCAATGGATTCCCATCATAATTGAGAAGGTGGAGTCAACTGAGCTAACCAGTCCTAATTACAGAGTGATCGATAAACATATTCATGTGCTCGGCCCACTCTCACCTTCTAATTATATGGGTAAGATATGATGTTACAGCTTATTCACCGTATACATCGTAATTAAAGTATTTGGTCGCAATTTCTTGGTAAATCCCTTGTTGACGAAGAGATTTAATCGCCATATCAAGTTTTTGAGTGAGATCTTTGTCTTGTTTACGAACCGCAATACCAAAACCATCGCCAAACCATTTCGGATCGGTTAATGATGGGCCGACGAACTCATACGCTTCGCCGCCCGCTTTGTTAAGCACACCCTCTTCCAATGCAGAGGCATCACCCAATACTGCCGCAATACGACCATTGGCTAGGTCAAGATAGGCTTCATCAAATGAACCATAACGGACAATTTCAACTGCATCGCCATAATTATCAGTAAGATACTTATCGTGCGTTGTTGCACGTTGTACACCAATTTTCACCCCTTTTAGACCTTCTTTAGAAAAATCCAACGCGGCTCCCTTCTTGGCGATAAATTTATTGGGAATTAATGCGTACTTACCAGTGAAATCGACTTTTTTCTTGCGCTCGTCGGTAATCGACATGGCTGCAATAATCGCGTCATATTTACGTGCGAGCAGTGATGGGATAATGCCATCCCAGTCTTGTGGAACGATTTTACATTCCACTTTCATCTCCTTGCACAACGCATTGGCCATATCAACATCAAAGCCTTTGAGAGATCCATCAGCCTCTGTCCAGCTAAAAGGAGGATAAGCCCCTTCTATACCAAAACGAACCGTCTTCCATTCTTTCGCTTGGGCCATACCAGTCATTGCACTAGCAGCAACGGCTGCAACTAATAACCACTTTTTCATTTCCATACTCCTGTGATTGAGGTCTTACTTATTTATCATGCTATGTTTATGTTGGTTTTGCTTAATATTTATGTCGTGACGAATACCACAACATAATGAACACATTAATAAATAGAGGATATAAATTGTTTTAACCGTTCAGATTTAGGCTGGGTGAACAGGATGGCTGGATCTCCTTGCTCTTCCACTAAACCTTGGTGCAAGAACATCACATGGTTTGAAACATCGCGAGCAAAGGCCATTTCATGAGTCACTACCAGCATAGTACGGCCTTCTTCTGCCAAGTCTCTCATAACACCCAACACTTCACCCACCAATTCAGGATCAAGTGCAGATGTGGGCTCATCAAACAGCATGACTTCTGGCTCCACGGCTAACGCTCTAGCAATCGCCGCACGTTGTTGTTGCCCACCAGAAAGGTGACCAGGATAATAGTCTTTACGTTCATACAGGCCGACTTTTTTTAGCAGCACCTCAGCACTCTCGATGGCTCGTGCTTTCGGTACTCCTAACACATGAATTGGTGCTTCAATAACGTTTTCTAACACCGTCATGTGCGACCAAAGGTTAAATCCCTGAAATACCATAGCAAGGCGTGAGCGAATTCGTTGCACCTGCTTTTCACTCACAGGTGAAGCTTCACCTTGCCGATTTTTTTTCATTTGAATGAGTTCACCATTGACCCAAATATCACCAGAGGTTGGTGTTTCAAGTAAATTGATGCATCTAAGAAAGGTACTTTTTCCCGAGCCAGAAGAACCAATAATGGAGATCACATCACCCTTACGAGCTTCTAGCGAGATTCCTTTTAGTACTTCGTTTTGACCAAAGGTTTTGTGCAGCTCTTTAATATTCAGCGCCGGTACATCAGTCATGCGCTTAACTCCCTGTATTTGCTACTGCAGAGTATTCCAACTCCCATTTTTGATACAAACTAGCATTCACACCGAAAACATGCAACAAATTATTAACCTGGAAAATAAGGATATTTAGTTATTTTATCTGATTAAAAATTCACATTTTAGCCAATACTTCTCCATATGGCGCATATAAATGGCACATCAAGTAATTAACAGTTAACTCATTTCATTA
>NZ_NDIO01000115.1:0-19670 GCF_002241085.1 Vibrio sp. V03_P4A6T147 | reverse complement strand
CACTTATCCACAATTTTGGTGGATAACTAAACCTAGCCTAATGCCGATAAGGGGTACAGAAAAGTAAAGTATTTTCAGGGAAATATTTTTACTTTTTCTTCGGCTGGAAAGGTTGACACTGAACACCCCACTCGCTACCATTCGCACCGCTCAAAGCAATTCCCCCTTAGTTCAGTCGGTAGAACGGCGGACTGTTAATCCGTATGTCGCAAGTTCAAGTCTTGCAGGGGGAGCCAAATTCCAGAAAAAAGACGTCCTAGGACGTCTTTTTTTGTATCTAAATCTAGCTATTTCAAGGAATTGTATTCTCTTAACGTCTTTTCCTGACTTGTACTGGCTTAGAAGTTTAGGTACATAAATATTTTCCCCAAAAAAGTGCCCCGTTAATCAATATAATTGCCCTTCATCCAAAGCAGAAGAAACCCAAACGAGAGGAGCATTCCAATTAATCGTGATCTCATTAAACGACCATGCATTAATGTTATCTCTATAACAGGTTTGGCCAACACACTGCCCCTTCAATGTCGCAGCGACTGGATCACTGTAACTCACTGAGTTGGGTCCACCCACTAGTGCGCCAGGTGCTGGAGCTGGTGACTTTTCATCCGCAGCATGTGCCCAAAAACGGTGATGTGGACTTTTAGCCGCATTGGTGCCGTAACCTGTAATATAAGACAGGTTCATTGGGTTCGCGCCTAGTAAGTAATCCATCGCATTTGCAGCCGCTTTTACATACTTAATATCGCCGGTGAAATCATTCGCATAGATTAAGAAGATAGCTCTATTTACAAAACTCGAGTTCGATCCCCATGGATACTCTTCTACCGTGTAAGGAATATGATAACCCTCGTTATTAATCTGGCCCACAAAGTTATCAGAGGTTGCGATTAAGTTTTTCCTTGCAACTTTAATTTGATCATCACCCAATCCATTAGGCACAACGGCCAAGCTTATTGTTGCTAAAGGCGCTGCGTACCCCCAGAACATTTCGCCATCTGCTTCAATGTTACCTTTTGGTGTCTCTAGATAATGAGGAGAAGCTTTCAGTGCTTTAAGGTACTTGCTGTCACCAGTGGTGATATAAAGTTCACTTGCAGCCCAGTAGAACTCGTCTGAAAGCTCTTTATCATCATATGGGCCCGACCCTGTGAAGTTATCATAGGCAAGAATATTAGGATTTTTGCTCGCGGCTTCCCAAGCCTCTTGCGCCGCATTCAAACAGTTTTTTGAGAACGCAGGATCAATCTCTTTCCAAATTCGCGCACATTGAGCACCAATTGCTGACAAGTTCAACGTAGCCGCAGTGGTTGGATAACCCACATATCGCTTCTGGGTGTCCATATGAGGTGGCAGTGGCATACCTGTCCAAGCTTCATCAGCAACTTTATGGAAAGCCATCCCTTTTGCGTCAATCTTAGTCAGTTTAAGTGTTTTGTCTTCAGACTGGTCACCAACAGGAACCGCTACAGGTTTGTCACTATGGATCTGCATTGCCAATATAAATTCGATATTCCAACGAGCCTCTGACAACAAAGGATTGACGCCATTTCCTGCTTCTGGAATTTTCACTTTCCCTTCTGCAAAAGGAATTGGTGCGTTATCTAGCCATTTACCTCTTTCAAACAGGTTCAAAAGAGTCCAAGTCGAGATACCGCTGTTAACCGTATACTTACCATGGTCGCCAGCGTCATACCAACCGCCGGTTACATCGACAGAAAAATCACAACCTGGCCATTTATTACCCCAGCTGTCCGTCTTATTAAAACAGGTAACCACATCGCTCATATGACCGCCGGGACGCGCTAGATCGTCACGCTGTACCAGAGCCTTATCAATCTCAATACCACTACGGTTTTGGTAGAAGTAAGACAATGCATCGTACTTCAACTGATTGTAGATATCTTTGCTAATGCTAAATGGCAAGCTCTCGTCTTCACCGACTTTTACTTTCAAGCCACTCATATCTGATCTGTAGTTCGATAGGTCAATACGGTGAATAAACTCGCCTGATGCCTTATTAAGACCAAAAACTTCCGTTTTACCTAAATCGACATTGATATTGCTGTTGTTTGTTAGCACCCACTTTAATGGCTCTTTAGATTCATTCGCGACAAACACAAACTTATCTGCTTGAGGAAGGTAACCGACTTGGTTAGCACGAACAGAATTTATCTTCAGCTCTTCAATGTATTTCTCACCGACGACTGAAACATTGCTAACGCATACGGTTCCCTTTTTCTGGGCGCCCATTTGAAACTGGAACTCAGTTTTAGCATCGCTTTCAACATCATGGCTGAACTTAAACTTATAGCTCTTCTTCTTCAGTGAGACTTTTGTATCATCCACAAAATAGTTGGTATAAGGAGGACCTTCATGCTGAATAAGCGTTCTCATTTGAGTATCAACGGTTGCATAAGCATCAAATGAAACTTCATAATCTGCTTTGTTTGCCAACCCAATCCCGCCCTGTCCTAAAATCACATTCCAAGGGTTCTCTCCTGGACTTCTAATCTCAAGACATGCTTCGCCATTTTTGATTTTTACATCTGCACCAGCATTCCACCAACCATCCATATTCCCGTTAAATTTGCCGTTCTTAATTTGCTCATTTGCATAAGCAGAACACGATGAAAGAATGAGTATTGTTGCCAATGATAGTTTGAATTTATGCATATTTACTCCTAGACATATAAATTACAACACCATTGAAATTAAGCGATTTTCATGGCTAATAAGTAGATGTCTGAGCACAAAAGAACCGTTCTAAAAACGCCTATTTCTCTCTTCGTGATACTGCTAGCACTTACCTCTAAGGTGATGAATCTGTTTCAAGGAAATCTCATCGATAAATTGACTTGTTTTCTAGCGAACAATTATATCAATCGGGGGTAAACTAACTTTATAGCCTTTACAACATGCTCTTGAGCCCGGCTAACTATCTAGACCTTTGATATGAGCATAAGGGCAGCTTGTACTCTTGAACTAAACGACCATGGTAAAAATCTTCTATTGGTAACCCCAAACACTCACCAATCACCGTGGGCATTAATGTATTGATCTGCGGCAGGAGACCAAAAAGCACAATCATCACAAACGTAATAGTGATTGATCATTGCTACCTGCTCATTTTAAACGCGTTCCCCCATTTTGATTTAAATCTGTTTACATATTGACAATTGTACAAATGTTTCACACTATCGAAAACAATTAATGATAATAATTATCATTACGTCGTAATGTTTATGCGGATAGTGCTCATGAAATCTCTACATAATGTGATGAACGCTTCATCAATCACTCCTTTACCCAATCTCTACCTTCTAGACCAATCATCAGAAACCGATAATCAACGATCAATGGCCGTTCACCAACACCGCCAAGACATTCAAAATATCTTGTCGGGTCGTGACTCAAGGATGTTGGTGATTATTGGGCCATGTTCAATCCACGACCCTGAGGCTGCAATTGACTATGCACAACGACTCGCAAAGGCACAAAAACAGTTCAGCAGCACTCTCAAGTTGGTGATGAGAACTTATTTTGAAAAACCGAGAACGCGGACTGGCTGGAAAGGATACATGGTTGACCCTGATCTCAACGGTCAATTTAACTTACTCAAAGGGCTAAGCTCTAGCCGTGAATTACTCAAGTCAGTCTTAGCGCTGGGTGTACCAACAGCAACTGAGTTTTTAGATACGCATATCGCACCGTATATCGCGGACCTTATTTGTTGGGGTGCGGTTGGCGCAAGAACCACAGAATCACAACCGCATCGCCAACTCGCGTCAGCATTGCACTGCCCTATTGGTTTTAAAAATGGTACTGACGGCAATACGACCATTGCAATCGATGCGATTCATGCCGCTAACGATTCACATCTGTTGATTATGGCGGGTGAGAATGGGCAACCGGTTGCGGTGCAAACTCAAGGTAATCCATATTGCCATATCATTTTACGTGGTGGTGTCACGCCAAACTATGCAAGTCACAGTGTTAAAAGTGCGGCTTATCAATTACACCATAGCCAGCTCAGCAGTAGGCTAGTGATTGACTGCAGCCACGGCAATAGTGGGAAAATCGCTAACAATCAATTGGATGTAATAAATAACATTGCCCAGCAACTGCTGTCTGGAGAGCGCCGCATTGCGGGGGTAATGTGCGAAAGCTTTTTGCAAGGCGGTAACCAAGCTTTGAATAAAGGTCCGCTCTGCTACGGCCAATCCATCACTGATGAGTGCTTAAGTTGGGAGGATACAATGTGCTTTTTAAATACGCTCGATGATGCGGTCGCAACACTTCAACAGCAGCAATATTGTCACGCTCCAGTGTAAACCACCACTAAGGTGAAGCTCCTGTTTGCTTCACCTTGCCTATCGTCAGTGGCCTTCACTTAATTATCGAGTGTAGCGCCGCCATCCACTCTCAAATCATGCATGGTGATTTGACTTGCTGCATTCGACATCAAAAACATAACAACCCCAGCAATGTCTTCGGGCTCCGCCATTTTGCCAAGGGGTATCCCCAAACGGTACTGTTCAAGATTACCTTTTATCACTTCTCTTTCACCATATTCGCTGTTCCATAACTGCGTTTGCATTTCGGTGCGTGTTGAACCTGGGCTAACGATATTGCATCGAATTCCATCGTTTGCAAGCTCAAGAGCTGCGCACTTGACCAACATATGCAAAGCCGATTTAGATGCCGCATATGCTCCAATATTGAGCCGAGGCGTATTCGCTGAATTAGAGCCAATCACAATAACATTGCCACGCTGGCGCACTTTCATTCCTATCGCTACACCTTGCAAAGCGGCTAAGGTGCCAAACGTATTGACATCAAACATCGCTTTGATCTCTGACATCGATAATTCGGTGATTGAACCAAGGTGCAATATGCCCGCGCAGCTGATGAAATGATCAAACTGATAGCGCTCATTCAGTTCTTGTACCCTTTTTTTGACGTCATCATGATGCTGTAAATCAAGCTCATAGCAATGAAGCTGCTCGGTATAGCGCTCGTTCAAACTCGCTAATTGCTGAGTTAATTGGTGGTGATTTCTATCCGTCGCTACAACTCGATAACCGCTCGCCAGTAAAGATTCCAACACGGCATAACCAATCCCCTGTCCGGCTCCAGTCAATAAAACCGTTTCGTCTAATTTCATCATTTTCCTAACTTTACTCCGTTAAATCCACACTAAACCATAGCCATAACTGAATCTCAGCCTCAGTTAATAACATTAATTATCATTTGTTATTGATAATTATTATCATATATAATCTGCGTACTTTAGTGGTTTGTAAAATAATAAGCAATTAGGCGTAACACGTTATTAATGGAGTTTTGGTGATGAAACGTGAAGTTATTGGGTTTTCAAAAATGGCTAATCAGCTATTGGATGAGCACTTAAAAGAATCTCCCTTCTTTTTTGCTTCGCCTCACAACACCATGCTTGGCGTGGGAATTGCTCATCAGTTCAATCAAGCGATCCCATTCTGTAAGCTGGCGGATCAAGCAACAAAGATGCTAGAAGCAGCAAAAACAGATGAGTACGACAATCCTATTTTATTTGCGACAATTCCTTTTAATGAAGAGACGGCGACGCGTTTCTTTATTCCAGAAAAGCTCTATGTTTCTGGTAGCCCACGGGCCAGTGAAAAAGAAGGGCAGCAGAGCCACAAAGCGACCATTGTTTCACCGCCAACAGGCAACGACTACAAACAAGGAGTCACAACCTTACTTGAGCTGTTTAATACCACCGAACTATCAAAAGTGGTGCTATCACGTTTAGTGAAACTCTCGACTCCGCAACACATCGATCAAACTCGTTTATTGCGTAATCTGTTGTCCATCAATCGCAATGGCTACACTTTTTCTACTGAAATTGGCCCTAACGCCAAGTTAATGGGAGCCAGTCCCGAGTTGTTGTTGGCGAAAAAAGGCGGGTTTATCGTTTCTAACCCCCTAGCGGGCTCGCGGCCTAAATCAAACAACGCGGTGCAAAACCAACAGCGCTCCGCTTCATTACTTGATACGCAAAAAGATCTGAATGAACATGCCTTCGTCGTCGAGGAAGTCGAGAAAGTACTCAGCCGCTACTGCCATAACTTATTTACCCCTATGGTTCCATCAGTGATTGAAACCGAAACGATGCTGCATTTATCAACAGTGCTTGAAGGACAAGCCGATGATCCGATGATTAACTCGCTACGCATTGCAGCAGAGTTACACCCAACACCCGCAGTGTGTGGTTATCCAAGATTATCGGCTTACCAAGCGATTAAGCAGATCGAAACTTTCGACCGCGGCTACTTCACTGGCATGATCGGTTGGTGCGACGCTCGGGGAAATGGCGAGTGGGTTGTCACGATACGCTGCGCTGAAGTGAGCCAAAACGAGATGAGCGTGTTCGCTGGAGCTGGCATAGTGAATGAATCCTCACCGCAGAGTGAACTCGATGAAACAGGGGCAAAAATGAGCACCATTTTGAAAGCCGCTGGTATTGAAATTGATGAATTACTTACCGCCTAAGGAGTGGTCATGAATAATCTTAACCCGACCGATTTTACCCCTTGGCCAGAGCAGTTCAGCCAGCGCTATCGTGAACAAGGCTACTGGCAACAAAGAACCTTATTTGATTACTTCAGTGATTCCGTCAAAAAAAACCCTGACGCCATCGCACTGATTGATGATTTCGGCCAGTACAGCTATCAAAATTTATATCAGAAAATGATAAGCCTTGCGGCTGGCTTGAGCTCCCTAGGTTTGCAGCGGGGTGATAATGTCGTACTACAAATGGCCAATCGTGCTGAATTCTATCTCTGCTTTTTTGCCTTGACCATGCGAGGCATTAAACCGGTTCTAGCTCTGCCAGCACACCGCTATCTAGAGCTGAGCTATTTTTGCCAACATACTCACGCCAAAGCCTATATTTTTTCAGACGATATCGTGGGCTTTGACGCGCAGCAAACCGCGCAGAAACTACGAAGTAGTTGCCCTTCTCTCTTGCATACCATTGTTTGCGGTCAATCCTCACACGAGCAAATTCAGGAATTAGATACGCTTTACCACTGCGTGGGAGACGATCCTGTTACTCATTCGGTCTTTGCTGATCAAGTGGCTTTTTTCCAGCTTTCCGGCGGAACAACTGGCACTCCCAAATTGATCCCTCGAACGCACAATGACTACGCTTATAGCGTACTTGGTAGTATTCAAATTTGTCAGTTTGATCCACACACGAGGTATTTGTGTGTTCTTCCCGTTGCGCATAACTTTCCACTCAGCTCGCCCGGCGCATTGGGCGTCTTTTACGCTGGCGGTTGTGTCGTGCTCGCTTCCGATACCACACCGCACACCGCTTTCCGTTTAATTGAGAAACACCACATTACTGTCGCAGCGCTAGTGCCACCGTTAGCGCTACTGTGGATGAAATACGCCGAGTCCGCTACAGAAAACATCGCGAGCCTCACTCTGGTACAAGTCGGCGGAGCGAAGTTTAGTGAAGCCGCAGCAATGCGCTTACCGACGACTCTTCACTGTCAATTACAGCAAGTGTTTGGAATGGCTGAAGGGTTGGTTAATTACACACGACTTGATGACCCACTCAGCGTGATTGTTACTACTCAAGGACGTCCAATTTCAGCTGATGATGAAGTGATGATAATCAACGATGAGGGTGAGCCCGCTGCGGTGGGTGAGGAAGGCTTGCTCATGACCAGAGGCCCTTATACGATTCGAGGTTATTACCAAGCTCCAGAACATAACCAACGCTCATTCACCGACCAAGGCTTCTATATCACAGGTGACAGAGTGCGTAGGACGGCTGAGGGCAATATTATCGTCACGGGACGAGAGAAAGATCAGATCAATCGTGGTGGTGAAAAAATCGCAGCCGAAGAGGTTGAAAACCTGCTACTTCAACATCAGGATGTTCATGATGTGGCTTTGGTTGCTATTGCTGATGAGTTTCTTGGTGAACGCAGTTGCGCCATTGTCGTTCCAGATAACGGTAAAACGCTCAAACCCATTACTCTCAAACGATTTTTACACGCTCAAGGATTAGCAGAATTTAAGATCCCTGATCACATCCATTTCGTCGATGAATTACCCAAAACCCCCGTGGGCAAAGTCAACAAAAAATGGTTAAGAACGCAATACTCTCACTAATCATGGCAATACAGGCGCTCAAATAACTTAAAGATAAAAAAGCCGATATCGTCGATATCGGCTTTTGCTGGGCGATGCGTTCTCTTTCCCTATTCTAGTGGTCCGGTATACTCAAACTGGTTGCTCTTCAGTAGAACGCGTGTCCGTGACTTGATGTGACGACTGAGCAACAACACTAGGCTCCATCACATGCCACCACTCTCTTAAAGTTGAATATTTAATCATCTCTGAAAAGGCGCACTCTATGCCCATCTTGCGCCATGATTCAAATAAGGTAACCGCGCGGATAGAATCTAAGCCAAGAAAAGTGAGCTTCTCATCTACATCCACTTCATCTAAATCGAGATCCAATAGCTCAGCCACTTGCTGACGCATCTGTTCAAGGCTCAATAATCTGGTTTCTTGACTGTGGATCATTTGTGGTTTTAATGCCTCAAGCGAAGTCACGCAGCCAACACGCTCTGTGATGTATTTCAACGTATGATGATGATCTTCCAAAGAGAAGTCAGCCACAGCATCACCGACCACAAAAGGCTGTATATCCAACATAAAGGCATCTAACGCCGTTGATAAGATACCTATATGTGCATAGACACCCACAATGATCAACTGGTCACGCTGTGTCTCTTTCATCCAATCCAACAGCGGCGTTTTCTTAAACGCGCTATAACGCCATTTGGTGTATTGGATATCCCCGTCTTCAGGTGAAAGCTCAGACACAATCTCAGTATCTTTTGTCAGCCCTGTTCCCCAAAAATCAGTCAGTAGCGCTCTCTCTACTGGGTCTTGGTTAGGGGGTTGAGCTGTGTACACCACGGGGATATTGGCCTGACGAGCCAGTGATTTCAGCTCTGAAATATTCGCTAATAACTCAGGAACGGGTGCCTGAGAATGATCAAAAAAGTTTATAAAGTACTTTTGCATATCGTGAATGAGCAGTACTGCTCTATCGGCTTGGACATGCCAGTGAACTTTGTTTTTCGGAAATGTTTCAGCCAACGGAATGGAGTAGCTGGCTATTTTGGGAATCGCCATAAATATAATCCTTGTTAAAAGAAGCTTTTCTCGTTCCTGATGCCTTAAAGCCAATAACGACTTCAGAAATAAGAGGCTCGTATTCGTCGACAACCGCCACCTAAATGGTAACAATTATCATTTCATTAATACTAAAGCAGTCTACGCATAAAAATCAATTGTTAATGAGATTAATTCTCAATTATATGTGCAACATGTCGCTCTCGACTCACGGCAACACAACAAGAGCCCACCACAAAACGAATAGCTAATTCATCGTTTGCGCCGCAGGTTGGGAAGTGACCTCATCTGAGGAGACGTTAGGTTCTGAGCTTGTATTAACGATAAGCGCTGGATCAAACAGAGTCGCTTGGCGTAATGAGCGAAATGCCATCACCATCAACGCACCAATTCCCGTTGCACCCAAACCAAAAGTGAGGATCGACATCGTTGGTGCTAGCACTTTACCCAACGCCCCTAAACCGAGTGCTCCAATCGAGTCTCCCGATACATCTTGCGCCGTCCATAAGCTACTTACGCGGCCTAACAAGTGATCTGGAGTGTGTCCTTGTACGATCGAATATTGAATCAAAGAAGCGACCGAACCCAAATAACCATAGCCAACTAAGATGAGAGCAAACCACCAAAAATTATTCACAAGCCCCATAGCCACAATCGCTAAAAATGAACCTAACGTCGCGTAGATTAAGACCATTCCTGGCTTTTGCGACTGTTTTACCCAACCTGAAGTCAATGCGCCACACATCGCCCCTAACGGAATGGCCGAATACATCACACCTGCGTTAGCGGCGGTACCCTGAAATGAGACTAAAGCTAACGCAGGGAACATCACTCTAATCGCGGTTGCTAATGTTTCGAGTGTGCCAAACAGCACCACACAACCAACCACTTTGTTTGAAAATAGAAATTGAACACCTTCATACAGTGATTGAAATGGATTCTCCGGCGTATGATGTTGCGGCTTCATCGAAGGTAATCTAAACAGTGGGATCAGCGTACAGAGCGTTCCAACAGAAGCCGCAATATAGTTCCAACTGACATCACCGACAGTGATCAATAAGCCGCCAATCGCTGGTGAGAGAACCATACCCAATCGAACCGTTAGCATGCTCAATGCGGCAGCTTCAGGTAATTTTTGTCGCCCAACAATGGTCGGTAAAGCAGCCATCAAGGCCGTCATACCCATAGCGCCAAAAAAACCATCCCACACCGAGAGTATATAGAGAGCCGCTAAGGAGGATTGCGCGACTATGCTATTCAATGCTAATGCAGCAAACCCAATGCCACAGGTCGCGCGTGCGAACAAAATCAATCGACGGCGATCGTACTTATCGGCCAGTACGCCTCCTAGCAGCAGGCCAACAAACATCCCGATACCATCCAATGCCATGATAAGACCTACCTGCAAGGTCGAACCGGTCATTTGATGTATCTGTATCGGCACCGCGACCGTCATCATGCCAAGAGCAAGCACTGACATCATGCGGGCCATAAAGACCATTCGGAAATGTGGGTTGTTTTTCAGTAGGCTAAAATCTAAAAATATATTCTTTATATTCATACTATTATCTATTCAAACCAGAATGTAATGCTTTCAAAACATCGCGAAAATTAAGACGAAACCAGCCTTGATAAGCACTGGTTTCGTCGATGGTGGTTTTTGTTATTTTTTCAGTGCAGCCTTCGACTCCAGCAGCGTATTTAAACATTCGCCAATCTGGCGTACATTTTCTGGGGCCAAGATATCTTCATGTGAACAATCAAACTGATGCTTAATCAACTGGCCGACAAAAGATTGCCAATGAGCATCAATATCATAACCATCTGGCACCGTACGTTGCGCCACAAAAAGGTGGGCCGGACCTTGATAATCAGACGTTTGTGCCTGTGCAAGTAGACGTACCGCATCTTCATAGTTAGCGGTAATCTCATTGAACATCGCCAAACGTTGCTCATCTAATTCAATGTCGGTTAGCTCATTGATGGCCAGAAACTGCTCTTTTTCACGCTCAATTTCGTACTGCTCTTCTTCATCCATCGGGCCATCCCAGTTCTGACCCTCCGGTGGATAGGTATCCAATAACCCTAAAAAGTGCACCTCTTCACCCTGCTGTTGAAGCTTCGCGGCCAATTTTTGTGCCACAATCCCGCCAAATGAATAGCCTAATAGATGGTAAGGTCCAAATGGCTGTATCTCTCTTAAGACGGGTAATAAACGATCACACACTTCTTCCATCGTTTCACTGGCCGCCATCGCTCCGCCGGGCCGAGGTGATTGCAAACCATAAATGGGATAATGTCCTGTCAGATATTTAGGTAGCCCTGTGTATTGCCAAGCAAAGCCAGAAGCAGAGTTGACACAAAAAAGTGCTGGGCCACTTCCGGCACGGATAGGCAGCACTTCGCCAAAACCAGCTAAGGTAGGGTCGTTAAAAGCATCGTCATCCAGCAACAAACTCGCCAGTTTCTCCACCGTAGGATTGACCATGATTTGACCAACTGTGACAGGTAGGTTTAGCGCTCTTCGAATATCTGCCGCTAATTTCATCGCCAGCAGTGAATGCCCGCCGAGCGTAAAGAAATCATCATCAGCAAACAGTGTTTCGACAGCCAATACTTGAGAAAATAGCGTCACCAATTGTGTTTCAAGGCCCGGATGAGCCTTGCGCCCTACCCGTACTGCGAGGTCATTTGGCCGCGGTAATGCTTTTTTATCTAGCTTACCGTTGGCGCTAAGCGGATAGTGATCCAGTAACACGATAGCCGCCGGAACCATATGGGCTGGTAAATGTTCGGAAAGTTCAGCGCGTAGCTTCTCGCCATTCGTTACGCTCATATCATGCGCGATGACGTAACCGATAATTTGCCGTTCATCAGCGCCTAACATACCTGAATGAGTAGAGAGCGTCTGAGCACAGACCACCGCTTGTTTTACCGCAGGAAGTGCCTGTAATGCGCTTTCAATTTCACCCAGTTCCACACGCTGCCCGCGAATTTTTATCTGATCATCACTGCGTCCTAAATACTCAATCGAGCCACACGCTAACCAACGTACGACATCACCAGTGCGGTACATTCGCTCGCCACAAGTAAACGGATTGGCGATAAACCGATCCGCCGTTAACGCACTGCGATTAAAGTAACCGATGGCTAATTGCTCGCCAGCAAGATAGAGCTCGCCCGGCACACCGATTGGTACAGCTCTTAAAAAGCTATCGAGCACATAAACTTGGGTGTTCCATACCGGTAAACCAATCGGTGCACTACGGCCAACGCTTGCGTTTAATGCCTCGCCGTAAGCTGGATAATAAGTCACGTCAACCGCCGCTTCCGTCGGGCCGTACAAGTTATGCAGCGGTGCATTAATTCTACGTGCGTACTGATGGCAGAGCTCTTTCGCAAGCGCTTCACCTGAGCAAAATACTTGCTTGAGGCTTGGTGCTACGTTGAAACCCGTTGGCTGATTCGCTTCAATTGAGGCCATGAAAGCTGCCAGCATTGAAGGTACAAAGTGCATCGTGGTCACGTGATAATCGTCAATTATTTGCAATAACCATTCAGGGTCTTTATGCGCTTCAATCGGAGCCATCACTAAGCTCGCCCCTTCCTGTAAGGGCCAGAAAAACTCCCACACGGAGACATCAAAACTGCACGGCGTTTTTTGCAATACCACATCATCAGAGCTCAAAGGATATTGGTGCTGCATCCACTTCAATCGGTTGACAATCGCTTGATGAGAAACCAACACCCCTTTTGGGTTACCCGTTGAACCTGAAGTGTAAAGCAAGTAGGCCGCATTTGAGGGGGTAAGCCCATCTGCGCGGTTCTGCCGCTCTGCGCGCACGGGGGCTGGTAACTTATCCAACAACAATAGTGTCGCTAAACCTTCAAAACGTGAGGTGAATGAAGAGCAAGTGATGATCAGCGCAGGCTTAGCATCATTGATCATGTAGGCCAAGCGCTCATCTGGATAACCAACATCCAACGGTAAATAAGCCGCACCGCATTCAATAATACTGTAGATCGCCAAGCTCAAGGTTGCGCTGCGTGGCAAGGCAACAGCAACAATATCCCCCGCCTTAACACCTTGCTGAAGCAGCAAATCGGCAATAGCGGCCACCTGCTCAGCCAGTGCTTGATAGGTAAAACGGTGCTCACTATCAATTAAAGCCAACTGATGTGGAGAACGTTGTTGCTGCGTGATCATCAAATCACGCAGTGTCGTGCGTTCAACGGCGGTTTTGGTCTGGTTGACGCGTTGCTGCAATTCAATTTCGCCACTTAACCGCAGATCCCATTCAGCGAAAGGCTTGTCACTCGAAACCATAAACTCATCCAGCATTTGCTCAAATCGTTGTACGATCTGTTTTGCTACGCCGACTCGGTCTCGATATTCAAACAGGATATGCAGTTGCTCTCCCGGTAAGACGAGAATGGTTAATGGATAATGGGTATAGCCACGATTGTGGATAGCCATTAATTTCGCGCCGCTAAAGTCTTGCTGGTACCAACGGCTATGATCTGGATAGTTTTCGACCACCAGCAAAGTATCAAAGAGTGTTTTTCCGCCCACCAGTTGCTGGATCTCACCCAAGCCAAGTTCATCGTGCTCCAGTAATTGGATCTGGATCGCTTGGTGCGCTTTTAATTGTTCACTCAAACTAAGGTGAGGTTGCAGTGTCACACGGACAGGCACGGTATTACTGAATAACCCTATCTGTTCATCAATACCGGCAATACGGCTGAACCGACCAGAGATTGGCGTACCAAAAACCACCTCTTCACGGCCCGTCATGCTGGCGAGAATACTCGCCCAAAGGCCTTGCATTAAGGTGCTCATGGTTAAGCCATGATGTCGTAAACACTGATTTAACTGATCCGTTTTATGCTTTGATAGCCATAACTGATGCTCGTTAACTTCCTCGCTAAGTGGAATATCATCAAAAGCCATACACGGCTGGACATCAGCTAATACTTTGCGCCAAAGCTCGGTCGCAACGGTTTTATCACGCTGCGTTAGCTGGCTCACAACATGAGCATAGCCGACGGTTACCGGAGGTAAGTTCGAGACCCCTTGGGCGTATGCACTAAGAAAATCATTCAATAAAATCGGCGTTGACCAGCCATCGACCACCAGATGATGTGCTGAAAGGAGCAGTGTGCTTTGCTGATCACCATGAAAAATCAACTGGGCCTGCAACAGGCTGTGGGTAGGATCGTTAAGGTCAAACTGGCGGCTTAGCTCTTGCTTCTCTAACTGATCAATCAACGCGCTTTGCTCATCACCACTCATATTTGTTATGTCATAACGTGTCAGTGGCCAGCTTGGGTTAACCTGCGTCATCACCTGTACGGTGCGCCCCAATATCGAACTATCAAATCGAGCGAGCAACTGCGGATGACGCCTAATCACCGCATTAAGCGCTTCGCTCACGCGATGTTCAGACAGTTGACCTTGGAAAATAAGACGCGTGGTGGAGTTATAACTGCTATTTTTATCCCCTAATTGAGATTGGAACAGTAATCCTTCTTGCAAAGGCAATGCTGGCAGTACATCCGCTAACTTGCCATAGTGGTGTTGCAATAGGCTCGCTTGTCGCAGTGTGATTCCCGGCTCGGTATAGTCAGCAGGTACAGAGAGGTCCAACTCAGCACTATCGCCAACTTGTAGCGCTTGCTGTATTTTGAGCAGCTCACTTTCAATCTGTTGGCTCAGCGACACCATTTCCTGTTGGCTGAACAGATGAGCATTCCAAGACCAGTTGAGCACCAATCGCGGCGTTGCCGATTCTTCGACGAAAATATTTAGCTCTAAGGGATGCTGCAAAGCACGTTCACTGTTTAAGGTGACGGCAAATGTATCGGCAAACTGCCCACTATATTGCTGTGGTGACCACTGACCATCGCTGCTTTGGAAACGGCCAAGGTAATTAAACAGCAATGACGGTTGGCGTGTATTCGCCAACGTGCGTAACTCATCTCGATACGGATTATCAAGATAGCGCAGCACCATATAACCTAGCCCTTTATCTTTCACACTGCGCTTACTTTGCTTCACTTCACGTAACCGCTCTCGGTAATCACCCTGCTTTGGCACGCTAATGATCAACGGATATTCGGTGGTAAACCACCCTAGGGTTTGATTGAGATCGATCCCCTCTTTACACTCTTCACGGCCATGAGATTCGACGTTCACTTTAATCTCTTCACACCCATAAAGTCTTGCGATCGCCCCCGTGACCGCGGCTAATAGCATCTCTTCAATATCGAGATTCGTCTGGTGTGTGGGTAATTCCAATAACGGCTGCGTAACGGCATGAGAGAGTGGCGTACGCCAATGCGTCATGCGTATTTTATCGACAGGATCCTTGATGGGAGCAACAGCACGCTGTGCCTGCGCTCGCCAAAATGGCATTTGCGCAGCAGCGACCGCTAAATGTTGATACAGCGCTTTTGACCAACAATGGATACCGGTAACCTCCTCAGAAATCACCGCTACTTCACCTGTGACTTGTGCTTGAGTTAATGCCTGCAACTGCGGAAGCAATATTCGCCAAGAGACACCATCGATAAGGAAATGGTGAGCAAGGATCATGAGACTTTTACGCCCACTGCGCTCCGTTATCATCATCAAGCGTAATAGCTGACCCGATGATATTGACATCGACTGACTGCGCTGGCTAAACAGACTGTCCAACACGGGGCCATCTAGCCTCTCAACCGAAACCGATTCAACCCAGTTTTTTACATCAAGATTTTGCAGCGCCTCAATATGGTATTGCTGCTCTTTTTGGACCAAGCGACACACGGAATGGTTGGCGACCAGTTGCACTAAACTGGCTTGCAAGTGCGCTAATTGGGTTTCGCTTTCCACCTCAACAAGCACACTTTGCACATAACTGGTTGTATTAGAAAATGTCTCCTCAAACCATTGCCACATAGGTAGGGGCCGAATAATGCCTTCTTGTTTCTCGCGCTGTTGCTGCTGTAGTGGCACCATTTGGCTCGCCATCATACCCAGTTGACGGGCTGCAAAAATAGCTTTGGGTCGTAGATCATAGCCCGCCTTTCGCAATCGCGTCCCAAGGCTCATTGCCGAAATACTGTCCCCGCCTAGGTTAAAGAAGTCATCTGACATTCCTACGTCACTGACACCGAGTAGCTCGGTGATCGCATCACATAACAGCTGCTCTGGTTGGGTTATTGGGACCACGCGTTCGCTACGCGTGCCTGCCGAGTACTTAGGGAGCGCTTTTCTATCGATTTTCCCATTCACATTCAAAGAGAAAGCATCCAAGATCATCACATTGGTTGGCTGCATATAGTCAGGCAGCGCCTGTGCGATAAGACTTTGCAGTCTTTGCTCTGTGAACGCGGGTTGAACTGACTCACCCTGAGTCCCTTTCTCTAAAGTACAGTAAGCCAATAAACGATGAGTATCGCCAACAGGCTCTGCTACGACTACCGTCGTATTAACACCATCAATCGCATTAATAGCACTTTCTACATCGCCCAATTCAATACGAAAACCGCGAATTTTGATTTGGTGATCACACCGGCCAACAAAATCCAGTAACCCATTGTCTCGCCACTTCACCAAATCACCAGTGCGGTACATTATCTTGCCATACGCAAAGGGGTTCGCCACAAAACGTTCTGCTGTCATACTTGGCTGGTTGAGGTAGCCCTTTGCTAACCCCGCACCCGATAAATAAAGCTCACCCACCTCACCAATAGCGACAGGCTCTAAATTTTCATCAAGCACGTAAACACAAGCACCGGCAATTGGTCGACCAATGACAGGCGATGCATCTGCATCAAGCGAAGCGCTGATCGCATCAACCGTAAATTCTGTTGGTCCATAAAAGTTTTCCACCAGCAGTTCGGGAAACTCACTCACACGTGACCAAAGCTTTTGTGGTATGGCTTCACTACCAATCAAAACTAACGTCGGCACGTGATCGTTCGTCATTAATCCACTATCGAGCATTTGATCAAACAGTAAAGGCGGTAAATCAAGAGCATCGATATTATCTTCAGCAACACACTGAACCAGTTCGTAGGCGTCTTTCCGTTGTTCATCGTCATACAAATACATAGTATGGCCAGACAACATCCAGAGTACTTGCTCCCAAGAAGCATCGAAGGAGAATGACGTCGTATGCGCTGCACGAACAGTAATAGCTTGTTCTGGTAACTGACGACGTGTCGCCAGTTTTCTGATAGCCGCAGAAAAAATCGAACCTTGATGAGAGCGCAGTAAATTCAACAGCGCTCCATGTGTGTTCATGACCCCTTTCGGGTGACCAGTCGAACCTGAAGTAAAGATGATATAAGCCACGTCGCTGTGACTGATCGTAGGTTTGGGTTGTGGTGCTGTGTGAATGCGAGCCAATTCAGGAAGAGCAATAAACCTAGGGACGTAGCTTATCGATGAATAAGCCATGTTTTGCTCATCCTCCACAACTAAGCACCAAGGGCGTGCTTGTTCAACAATCGATTCAATACGTTCTATGGGATAATCAAGATCGATAGGCAGGTAAATCGCACCCACTCGCAAAATAGCTAGCATAGTCACGACGCTTTCAGGCCCACGTCGTAACGCGACACCGGCAATATCGCCTTGGCGCAAGCCTGCGGTAATCAGTTGATCCGCTCGAGTTTCAATAAGGTGATTGAAGGCATCAAATGTCCAACGCTGCTGTTTAAAAACCAAGGCATCTTCGTTTGGCTTGCTCTCAACAGTCTGCTGCCACACATCCAGCACAGTTTGCTCTGTTTCATGTTCATGTTGTAGCCCCACCGACCACAAAGCAATCTGCTGCTTCTCGCTCGGCGGGATTAACTCTACCAAATCAAGTGGCTGTGTTGGATGGTTGGCAATCTGCTCTACCATCGCAACGAAACGAGCGGCATGAAGTTCTAATGACTCTTGGCTATATTTGGTGCTGTTGGCCGTGATATTAATACTCAGTGTCTGACCATCGAGCACTGGCGAAAATTCAATCTCATCAATCGGACCTGCCGAGAGGATATGTGTCTCAGTCACTACGCCAGATAAATTCAGTGCAGCTTCAAAGGGTTTAAAGTTGAGTATCGGGCCATAGAGCGGCTGGCCTACTAATCCCAGATCGCGTTGGATCTGCTCAGCGTCATACATCTGGTGGCGACGAACTTGGCGGATGGTTTTATTCATCTCTCGCGCCACATCAATAATGCTCATTTGTGGATGAAGTGACAGCGCCACCGGCAGTACATTCACTACAGCACCAGCGGCACAAGTGGCGGCATTGCCCATTCGGCGCATAAAGGGGACACCAACACACACTTGCTCTTGCCCAGAATGTAAATGGAGATAAGCAAATACCATCGCCATCGCAAGCTCGGCGGGTAACAACTGTGGACTATAGCGAGTTAACCACTCTCCACCGATTAATGGCACGGTGTGAGTGATCGTGCTCGAGGATGTATTGGCTGCACTACCTGTGGTGAGCGAAATAACATTGGGTAAATGAGCCGCTTGCGTTTGCCAAAAGTCGTACGCCTGCTGGCGCGCTGCTGAGTCTAAAAATTGCTGATATTCCTGAATTACATCACTAAAAGCGCTGAACTCTTGAAGTTTCGCAGCGCCAATCCGCCAATGGTTATAAAGTTGGCAGATGTATTGACTGATGGCGTTCACGCTGAATCCATCCACATCAATATGATGGTAACGTTGATACCAAAACCATTGCGGTGCATTGCTTGAACCAACATCAATTAAACAGTGTCGGAAACGCCTCTTTCTTGATGAAATGTCCAACCGCTGCGTAAGATCGTGCTTCATCCACTCCCGAGCCGACTCTTCTGGCAAGGCGGCTTGTGAAAAGTCGAGGATTTCAAGCCACTGCCCTTCTTCATCCGCTGGATAAAACTGCTGCCTCACGCTGCCATCGCTCTCTAAATAATGGCAGTGAAGGGAATCAACGCCTTGCAAGCCGATGGCTACCGCGTTTGAAAATAACTCAATATCGATTTGACCTTGAATCACCACGTAGTGGGCAACATTAAATTGCTCTGGATTGGGCATCATCTGCTCGGCAAACCAAATACCTTGCTGTGTACCGATAAGAGGCCACTGATCCTCTTGCACTGATGAGTTGTACATCTCTTTATTCCTAACAAAAGTCATTGCCTATGTCCCTTTTTGTTACCCCGCTTAACAAGCATGAATGAACAGCGCCGCTATTGCAGGAGTCAAAACTCGTTTGGTTTAAGCTCGAATATCTAACCACTGAGCTTCGATGTAGTTGCAACACTCTTGTTTTGACCTCGGTCCAAGGATGGCTTGCCAACCAGCGGGAATGGCTTTGAATTCTGGCCATAAACTGTATTGATTATGCGAATTGATCAGCACTAAAAATTGATGCTTAGATTCATCAAAAGGGTTGGTGTATTTTTCTGACATATTTCTCTCTACCGCTGAAAAT
>NZ_NDIO01000372.1:0-4623 GCF_002241085.1 Vibrio sp. V03_P4A6T147 | reverse complement strand
GTATCGCTTTAATCAGCAAAGAAGCAGGTGTCTCGACAGGGATTATCAATCACTACTTTGGCGGCAAGCATGGATTATTGGAAGAGACAATGCGTGTTGTTTTACGTGAGCTTTCAACCGCCATCACTCAGCATTTAAACCAACTCCCAAAAGAGGCTCATTACGAACGCATTAATGCCATCGTAACCGGCAATTTCAAAGGGTTCCAAGCGGAAAACCAAGTCGTTAAAACATGGTTAGCGTTTTGGGCTTACTCCATGCACGACGCACAATTAAATCGCCTGCAATACGTCAATGAACAGCGTTTACTTTCTCACCTTAAGATTGAACTCAAGCCGCTGCTCCCATCAGAACAAGTCAACCTCGTGGCTCATGGCATCGCGTCACTGATTGATGGCATTTGGCTACGCGGAGCATTAAACCCCAAAGGGATAGACCCTGCTCAAGCACATTCCATCATTAACGATTACCTCAATAAACAATTAGCGTTTTACGCGCAATAACAACCCACTTCAGGCCTTAAAATGGAAATACAATCGCTTTATATCAACGGAACGCTCCGATCTGCGACTTCAGGAGAACGTTTCGATACCTACAACCCAGCAACAGGTGAAGTGATAGCAAGATTGCAGCACGCCAGTGCCAATGACGTTGAACAAGCTATCACCTCAGCCAAGCAAGGATTCGCGATATGGTCAAGAATGACCGCGACAGAACGCAGCCGTATTTTGCTAAAAGCAGTAAAAATACTTAGAGAACGAAACGATGAACTTGCTGTAATTGAAGTTCTCGATACCGGCAAGCCGATTCAAGAAGCCAATTGCGTTGATATTGCTACTGGCGCAGACGTCATTGAGTACTTTGCAAATTTAGCCCCATCGCTTCAAGGCGAGCAACAACCGCTCAACGACCATCAGTTTTTTTATACTCGCCGCGAACCATTAGGCATCTGCGCGGGCATTGGCGCATGGAATTATCCGATTCAAATCGCGATGTGGAAATCAGCGCCAGCACTGGCTGCCGGCAATGTGATGATTTTCAAGCCCTCAGAGGAAACGCCATTAAGCGCATTAAAACTGGCAGAGATCTTCAGCGAAGCCGGAGTGCCAGACGGCGTCTTTAACGTGGTTCAAGGTGATTACCGCGTAGGTCAAATGCTGACGGCCCACCCTGACATTGCCAAAGTCTCTTTTACCGGTGAATCGGGCACCGGGAAAGCCGTGATGGCAGACAGCGCTCGCAGCTTGAAATCTGTCACCATGGAATTGGGTGGCAAGTCACCGCTCATTATTTTTGGTGACGCTAAGCTTGATCAAGCTGTCTCTGCTGCCATGGTGGCAAACTTTTATACTCAAGGTGAAGTGTGTACCCATGGGACGCGCGTTTTCGTACACGACAGCCTCTACGATGCGTTTGTCGCTCAGCTTAAGCTGCGTACTGAACAATTAGTGATTGGCGATCCTATGGATATCAACACCCAGATTGGCGCGTTAATTTCCAAACCTCATTTAAACAAAGTACTCACAGCGATTGAGCAAGCCAAAACCAGCCAAGCAACTTTGCTCACTGGTGGTTATCAAGTTACCGATAACGGCCTAGATAAGGGCAATTTTGTTGCACCAACTGTTTTCATTGATTGCACTGATGACATGCCTCACGTGCAGCAAGAAATCTTTGGCCCTGTGATGTCAGTGCTTAAGTTTAGCGATGAAGACGAAGTGATCGCGCGCGCGAATGGCACTCAATATGGCTTAGCTGCAGGAGTGTTCACACAGAACCTTTCTCGTGCACACCGAGTAATTCACCAACTTCAAGCCGGGATCTGCTGGATAAATACCTGGGGAGACTCTCCGGCAGAAATGCCTGTCGGTGGTTATAAGCATTCCGGAATTGGTCGTGAAAATGGCATAGAAACCCTTAAGCACTATACCCAAACCAAGAGCATTTTAGTGGAGCTAGATGATTTTTCTAGCCCATATGCTTAATCGTCAAAGGAGCCTTCTATGTTAAATCACTTTGATTACATTATCGTCGGTGCGGGCTCAGCAGGTTGTGTTCTTGCCGATCGCTTAACCGAGTCTGGCGAGCATCAGGTTTTACTGCTCGAAGCCGGTGGTAGCGATAAAAGCATTTTTATTCAAATGCCCACCGCCCTTTCTTACCCGATGAACAGCGAAAAATACGCATGGCAATTTGAAACCGAATCAGAGCCCGATCTCGACGGGCGTCAGCTACATTGCCCACGGGGCAAAGTACTCGGTGGCAGCTCGTCTATTAATGGCATGGTGTACGTTCGTGGCCACGCTTGCGATTTTGATGAGTGGGAATCACTGGGCGCTGAGGGTTGGAATTATCAAAATTGTTTACCCTATTTTCGCCGCGCTGAATCTTGGATAGGTGGCGAGAACGCTTATCGTGGCGGCAACGGGCCCGTCGGTACTTGTAACGGTAACGACATGCAATTGAACCCACTTTATCAAGCCTTCATCGATGCGGGCAAAGAAGCCGGTTATCCAGAAACTGACGATTACAATGCTTATCAGCAGGAAGGTTTCGGACCAATGCATATGACGGTAGATTCTGGAGTTCGCGCCTCAACGTCCAATGCCTATTTACGCCGCGCGATGAAGCGACCGAACCTCACCGTAAAGACAGGAATTGTGGCACATAAGATCTTGATTGAAGAGCAAAAGGCCATCGGCGTTGAGTTTGAAAAATCAGGTAAGATCCAACAAGCGTTTTGCTTGCGAGAAGTGATCTCAAGTGCTGGTTCTATTGGCTCTCCTCAACTTTTGCAACTTTCAGGTATTGGCCCTAAAGCGCTGCTTGAACAAGTTGGTGTGAAACTGGAGCAAGACCTGCCTGGCGTGGGTCAAAACCTGCAAGATCACTTAGAGATCTATTTTCAATACCACTGCAAACAGCCGATCACACTAAACAGTAAACTCGGTTTAATCAGCAAAGGGCTTATCGGCACTGAATGGATCTTAACTCGTAAAGGATTAGGGGCAACCAACCACTTCGAGTCATGCGCGTTTATTCGCTCTCGCGCAGGGCTCAAATGGCCAAATATTCAATACCACTTTTTACCTGCTGCGATGCGGTACGACGGCCAAGCGGCCTTTGATGGTCACGGCTTCCAAGTTCATGTGGGACCCAATAAGCCAGAAAGCCGAGGACAAGTACAAATTGTCTCTCGCGATCCAACGGTTTCACCCTCTATCGCATTTAATTACCTATCAACCGAACAAGATCGTCAAGATTGGCGTGATTGCATTCGTCTCACCCGCGAAATTCTAGCGCAACCAGCATTGGATACTTATCGGGGCGAAGAAATTCAACCGGGGGAAGAGATCCAAAACGATGACGATATTGATTCATGGGTCAAACAGAATGTGGAAAGCGCTTATCACCCCTCTTGCAGCTGCAAAATGGGCGCAGATGACGACCCAATGGCCGTGGTGAATGAACAATGCCAAGTGCGCGGAATTCAAGCTTTACGCGTGGTGGATTCCTCGATATTCCCAAGCATTCCCAACGGGAACCTGAATGCGCCAACCATCATGGTCGCAGAGCGCGCCGCCGATCTTATTTTAGGCAAACCGCTATTAGCCAGTACTGAAGCTCCAGTATGGATTGCACCAGACTGGCAAACCAAACAAAGAATAAAACCACCAATGAGAAAGCCGGACGCTTACTCATAAAATTTATAAAGTCAGTCAAAAATACAAGGAAATAACATGTCTATTACTAAAAAAACCGTGCTCACACTTGCAATGACGACTCTGCTCAGCGCCAACGCTTACGCTAATCAGTGCGATACCGTGCGCTTTGCTGATGTAGGTTGGACAGATATCACCGCCACGACGGCAATAACCACAGAGTTGCTCAAAGGGTTAGGCTATCAGACAAAAATCGATTTGCTCTCAGTACCCGTGACCTACTCATCTATGGCGAACGGTGACATTGATGTATTCCTCGGTAATTGGATGCCAACCATGGAAGGCGATATTGCCAAATACCGTGAAGCTGGAACGGTTGAAACTCTGCGCGCTAACTTGGAAGGAGCAAAATACACACTCGCTGTGCCTAAGTACGTTTATGATGCCGGTGTCCAATCGTTTGCTGATATCGCTCAATTTTCAGATAAATTTCGCGGCAAAATCTATGGTATTGAACCGGGCAATGACGGTAATCGCTTGATCCAATCGATGGTTGATGAAAACGCTTTTGGACTGAACGATTTTAGCGTTGTTGAGTCCAGTGAAGCTGGCATGGTGTCACAAGTGGCACGCTCGGTACGTCGCAATCAGTGGATTGTGTTTCTAGGTTGGGCTCCGCACCCAATGAACAGCAATGTTGAAATGGAATACCTTGATGGCGGTGACGATTACTTTGGCCCAAACTACGGTGGTGCAAATGTCTACACCAATGTTCGTCAGAACTACCTAGCACAATGCCCAAATGTCGGTAATTTATTAAAAAACCTGACTTTCTCTCTTGAAATGGAAAACCAACTGATGGAATCCATTCTCAACCAAGGCGTGTTACCAGAACAAGCCGCTCGCCAATGGTTAATCAAACATCCAGAAAGTATTGTTCCATGGCTAAAGAATGTAAAAA
>NZ_NDIO01000125.1:0-4651 GCF_002241085.1 Vibrio sp. V03_P4A6T147 | reverse complement strand
CATGTAAAACCCTGAAGAGAGGTCATAGGCTTTCAACTCATCCGAAAGTTGTAATGGGAAACCGACAGTCGAGCAGCTACGCCCGTCTTTGTTGACAACCGCGATCATTCTAATAAATCGGTTGTAGTACTTGGAATCACGAATTAATGACATATCGCTTGCTTGGCATTCATAATTTATCTGAGCGACTTGATCTAAAATCATATCATTTAAGCTCTGAGCTCTATTGGCCAAGTAAAGATTGACGGTATCGAGTTTGCTTTCCAGTACATAGCGTGTCAACGGATTGATTAATATCGGGATGGCTAACGAAAAAATAAGAGTCGGGATCAGAAAGAGTAAGATCGCTATTTTAACGGGTCTGGTCAAAGTCATAAATGCAACCTTAGGCATCGTTATGCCACTGCGTTAGTAAGTGCGCAGTTTAGCATGCCACTGGTTCAATTGATGAGAATTTCGAAGAGTTATACGATTACCCAATGTATTACATTATCTGGATTTGAAGCCGTAGTTCGAAGCCAAAAGTGATACCGTTAATCATGGTTGTATTCTTGACGTGAGTGAGTGTTAGAGAGTGTTTGAAATCCAGAATAAATGCGGGTAATGGTGGTGAACCAGCATGCGCCGCCGAATAGATAAGCTATTAAGGCAAAATGTTGAGGAAAAAGACAAAACAGGACGAAACAAGCAATCGTTTCCGTACCCTCAGTCAAGCCTGACATGTAATACAGCGATTTATGCTTGTAGATAGGGCTGTGGATGTTTCGCTTGCTGGCCATCACGGCGAAGGCAAGAAAGCTGCTTCCCGTACCGATAAAAGAAAAGATCAAAAAGGCGCCAGCTACCGCATTGTGCTCAGGTGAAGCCAGCACAAAACCAAACGGGATGAGCGAGTAAAACAGAAAATCTAAACTGATATCGAGAAATCCTCCCGCATCGCTGACCCCTTGAATTCTTGCCAACGCACCATCAAGGCCATCTGCCATTCGGTTTAGTATGATGAAAATTAATGCCAGCGTGTACTGCGAGAAAGCAAGTGCAGGAAGTGCACAGCAACCTAAAGCAAAACCCCAGAGTGTCGTTTGGTTCGCTGTAATGCCTAAGCGATGAAGCCCTTGAGCTGTTTTCTCTAGTGGCCAACGAATGATTTTGACACTAAATCGATCAAGCATGTGCGCTCTCCCATGAGCAGGTTAAAATGCGGCTGTTAGGCGGAACATCGTCTTTATCGTGCGTGACCATCAAGGTCGGAATGCCTTCGGCGACCAGTTGATTGAAGACCCAATCCCTAAATTGGATCCGCAGTGCTTTATCTAACTTACTAAATGGTTCATCCAATAGTGCCAGTTTAGGTTGAGCCAGTAGCATGCGAGCCAAGCTAATACGTGCTCGCTGCCCCCCAGATATCTGTTCTGGGTAAGCATTGGCAAGATGTTCGAGAGAAATTTTCTGTAATGCTTTTTCTGCTTGAGACTGCCGTTCATGGCCTTTTACCGAGTTGGGCAAGGCAAAAGCCAAATTTTGCCAAACCGTCAGATGTGGGAAGAGCAGATCATCTTGAAATAAAATACCGACTTGCCGCTGATGTGCAGGCCGCAAAGTGATGTCGACACCGTCCAGTATGACTCTGCCTTGGAAGCTAAAATCCCTCCCCAAATGACCCGCAATTACATTAAGTAGCGTTGATTTTCCACAGCCGCTCGGCCCCATTAAGCTGACAATTTCACCAGGGGAGATGGTGATATTTAAATCCGATAAGAGAGCTTCACCATTTTGTTTATGGATGGCGAGGTTTTCGAGGCAGAACGTCATGAGTAATGGCTTCCTTACGGGCAGTTTTTTTAACGATAGGGTTCATGGTACGGCGATGAGTTTGTAGGCGGCTGATCACAATCGCCAAGGTGAAAAAAATTAAAGGAAGTAGGGCTTGCCAAATGGCATAGATAGCGGTGACTCTGCGGTCAAAGCCACTCGAGAGTGCAACGGCTTCGGTAGTAATAGTAGCGATCCTTCCTGCGCCGAGCATCAAAGTCGGCAAATATTGCGCTAAGCTCACACTCATTCCAACCGCTGCCGCGTAAACGATGGCTGGTAAGAGTTGCGGCGTTTTAATTTGCCAAAATACTTGCCACGGCGTTTTTCCTAAACTCAACGCTGCTTTAGTCAGGTTTTGATTGTAGCTTTGCCACGGGCCATCCAACGCAAGGTAGACAAAAGGAAAGGCGAAGAATACATGTGACCATGTAACCCAAAGCCAATACTGATCGCTGGCTAAAAAGAGTGTGGCGATCTGCATGCCAAATAACAGTGAAAGCTGAGGAATGAGCATTGGCAAGGCGATCAAATAACTGGGTAAATGGCGCTGATATTTGAGCTTATACTCATGAGCGAGTAGAGATAACACCAGCGCAATCACAGTGCTGAATAGCGCTAATTGTACGCTTTGATAAATGGTTGGTGCGATATTCAACCATTCGT
Organism: Vibrio sp. V03_P4A6T147; assembly: GCF_002241085.1. Lineage (NCBI taxonomy): Bacteria > Pseudomonadati > Pseudomonadota > Gammaproteobacteria > Vibrionales > Vibrionaceae > Vibrio > Vibrio sp. V03_P4A6T147. The sequence continues at coordinate 2,173 of NZ_NDIO01000125.1, read as the reverse complement.
TGTCCCAAAAACGGGCACTGAACTGGCTGGGCCATAAGTCTGGAAAGCGCCAACGTTGTGCAAAACTCCAAACCACCATTAAAGGCAACATCAGCAGAGATAAGGTAATGATGAATAAAAACAGTGATTTTCCTGGCAAGGAAAGCGCATAGCGGCCTGAGTATTGCCAGCGTTTGTAGTGTTGCGTGGAACACTTTTCGATGAAGAGAACGATCAATAACATGGCGCTGGCAAGTATAAACAACAGAACGGCGCCAGCGGCGGCGCGAGGAATTAAGGCTAAGTTAGGGTCACTAAACCACTGCCATACCAATACTGCAAACGTTGGTGGATTATTGGGGCCTAAAATGAGCGCCAAATCGACAACGGATACGCCGTAGGCAATCACGGCAAAGAGGGCAAACCGCAGTTTATTTAACCACTGTGGGAAGATCACTTTTAGCCATAGTTGGGGTTGAGAATAACCCAGCGAAGCCGCTGCTTGTTGCAGTTTATCAATGTTTAATTGCTGCAAAATGGGGATGCTCATCAGCAGTAAAAAAGGAACTTCTTTAAGTGCTAACGCTAAGGTTAACCCGACTGCGTAAGGGTTGCGTACTAAAAGTGATGCACCATCTCCCATGAATGAAGTTCCAAACAGATGATACAAAAGGCGATCCATCATGCCGCTTGGCGAGAATAAAAAAGCAAAACCAATGGCAAAAGCGACGTGAGGCATAGCCAGTAACGGTGATAAAGCGTTCTCTACTTTTGACCAGTGACGGCTGTGCCATAATGATTGCAATATCACAAAGCAGATCGCCGCGGCGAGATAGGTACTGATTAACGCAGAACCTATGCTAAGTAGTAGAGATTGCCCGACTCCCGACCATTGTAAGATGGCGATGTAGCCATCTAGAGAAAAGTGGTGCAAGCCGACGGGAGGAATATAGCCCAATGAGGAGAGTATGACCCCAAGTAGGCCGGGAACAACTGGGGCAATACAGATGACAATAATCAGCAAATAGCTTGCTCTAAACATCGGGCTTTATCTCAGTTTCTTTAGTGGCCGTAGCGTTGTTGCCATTCGGCTTCAAGCGCCGTTTGCCAACTTGGATGTGGCTCGGCGATTGATTTAAACAGCTGAGTTTTCTTAGCGCTGCCACTTAAGAACTCATTTTGTAATACCGATGGATCTCCCCAAATGGAAAGATCCCCTTTGCGAGATTGTGCTTCCGGACTGAGTAAGAAATTGATCGCAACCAATGCGCCTTCTTTGGCGCTCGCATTCCAAGGAATGGCGAGAAAATGAATGTTAGAAAGAGCCCCTGTTTCAAACGCGTAGGAGCGGGTAGAGGCCGCTAGCGTTCCATTTGCTTGAGCGGAAAAAACAGCATTGGGGTTAAAGTTGATGGAAAGATCAAGCTGACCATCATCAAGCAATTGCAGCATTTGAGCAGAGCCGCTGGGAAACTGCTTGCCTTGACGCCAGGCCACAGGATGAAATTCATCAAGATAGCGCCAAAGAGGCGCTGTCACTATGGCAAAATTTTGTTCATCCACAGGCTTAGACAGGGCAACATCGTTCTCTGTTAGTTCAATCAATAAGACTTTAAGGAAACTGGTGCCATGAAACTCTGGAGGACGAGGGTAACTAACACGATTCGGAAACGCCTTTGCGTAGCTCAACATTTCTGAAAATGAACGGGGTGGGTTATTGAGCTTTTCCTGATCGTAAATAAACACCAGTTGTCCTACACCCCAAGGCGCTTCAAGGCCAAGAGTCGGCTCTGAAAAATCTTGATCGATCGGCAGTGAGGAATCAACATATTGCCAGTTAGGTAAACGCTCCGTAAATGGACCATACAGTAAACCATTACTTTTCATGGACTTAAAGTTTTCACCATTAATCCATACTAGATCGACACTGCCATTATTATTTTTAGCGGCCGCCTTTTCTGCAATAAGCCGTGTTGTTGTCTCGGCAATATCGGTCACTTTCACCTGTTTTAACTCGATACCGTAGCGATCTTGAAGCTCGTTGCCTGCCCAGCGAATGTACTCATTAATCTCTTGGCTTCCTCCCCACGCGTGAAAGTAAACGGTTTGTCCTTTAGCTGCATCTGTGGTTTGTTGCCAAGTTTGCGCTGACGCGGAAAGTGCGAAGGCACACGTGCAGAGTAAGGTGATGAGC
>NZ_NDIO01000120.1:0-4665 GCF_002241085.1 Vibrio sp. V03_P4A6T147 | reverse complement strand
CTACAATTTGTGTATGGATAAATGAAGATTTGTTAACAAATACAGGAATGCACTTTGGTTGATCTCTCGAAAAGGCGTTTTTTTTCTCGTAATCAGGTCGATGACACCATTGTCCGCTTGCCTTGGATTGCTCACCCCCTCTCCTTTTCAGATGAGTGCACTCGCTGCGGCCGCTGCCTAGACGCGTGCGAAACAAAGATCATCACCTTAGGTGATGGCGGCTTCCCAACCATAGATTTTCATATTGATGAGTGCACCTTTTGTTATCAGTGCGCGCAGAGCTGCCCAGAGCCAATTTTCGCACCGCGCTCAACACAACCGTGGCTGGCTAAAGCAAAGCTCGAAGAAAGCTGCTTGGCTAAACGCAATGTGGAGTGTCGTAGCTGCGCTGAGTCATGTGAAGTCAGCGCTATAACATTCAATTTAGTGATCGGAAAAGTGGCGCAACCGAATGTCGATATTGATGCCTGTAACGGATGTGGCGCGTGCGTTTCCATCTGTCCAACCTCAGCCATCCGTGTGAGCAATATTAATAATAATGAGAGATAAACATGTCACTCAATGAAGTACATATTTCAAGTTTGATCGTTCACGTCGTACCTGAACATTTAGCAGCGCTCAAAGCGACAATCGAATCGTTTGAGAACGCCGAAGTGTATGGCCAAAGCAACGAAGGGAAAATGATCGTCGTTTTGGAAACGGAAAATCAAGGCTTCGTTACTGACACCATCGATGCGATTAACAACTTACCACATGTTCTCAGCACCGCTTTGGTTTATCACCAAATAGAAAGTGGGCTGGATGACACGGATACCAACACTGGAACACAACATTCCCACATTGAGGATGACGTATGAAAATGACAAGACGCGCGTTTGTGAAAGCAAACGCAGCCGCATCCGCAGCCGCTATCGCTGGTATTACTCTACCCGCCAGCGCTACAAACTTGATTGCCAGCTCAGACCAAACAAAAATCACTTGGGATAAAGCGCCTTGTCGTTTCTGCGGTACGGGCTGTTCAGTATTAATCGGTACCCAAAACGGCAAAGTGGTTGCCACACAAGGTGACCCTGAAGCGCCCGTTAACAAAGGGTTGAACTGTATTAAAGGCTACTTCCTTTCAAAAATCATGTATGGCAAAGATCGCTTAACACAGCCACTGCTGCGCATGAAAGATGGCCAATATCATAAAGATGGAGAATTCACGCCAGTGTCGTGGGATCAGGCTTTCGATGTGATGGCTGAAAAGTGGAAACAAGCTCTAAAAGCGAAAGGGCCAACCAGTGTTGGCATGTTCGGTTCAGGCCAATGGACCGTGATGGAAGGTTACGCCGCCGTTAAACTAATGAAAGCGGGTTTTCGCTCTAATAATATTGATCCGAACGCTCGCCACTGCATGGCTTCAGCCGTTGTTGGATTTATGCGCACCTTTGGTATTGATGAACCGATGGGCTGCTATGATGATTTTGAACACGCTGATGCCTTTGTGCTTTGGGGTTCAAACATGGCCGAAATGCACCCGGTTCTTTGGACTCGTATTACCGATCGCCGTTTAAGTCACCCACACGTTAAAGTAAATGTCCTTTCGACTTATTATCATCGTTCGTTTGAGCTGGCCGACCACGGTTACATTTTCCACCCACAAAGTGACCTTGCCATCGCCAACTTCATCGCCAACTACATTATTCAAAACGATGCGGTGAACTGGGATTTCGTCAACAAACACACTCATTTCAAACAAGCGACAACAGATATTGGTTACGGTCTGCGTGACGAGCACCCACTGCAAGTTAAAGCGAAAAATGCCAACTCCGGTGATGTTACTGCGATTGACTTTGAAGCTTATAAAGCCTCTGTTGCACCTTATACGGTTGAAAAAGCCGCGCAAATGTCAGGCGTTGCCGAAGATAAACTGATCGCGCTTGCAAAACAGTACGCTGACCCTAACACCAAAGTGATGTCACTGTGGACTATGGGCATGAACCAACACACTCGCGGTGTTTGGATGCAAAGCTTGGTCTACAACCTGCACTTACTGACGGGCAAAATTGCCACACCTGGCAACAGTCCATTTTCATTAACAGGCCAACCATCCGCTTGCGGCACAGCACGTGAAGTCGGAACCTTTTCTCATCGCTTGCCTGCGGACATGGTGGTGGCAAACCCCAAACATCGCGCGATTGCTGAAAAGACATGGAAGCTTCCGCAAGGCACCATTCCTGAAAAACCGGGCTTTCACGCGGTACTTCAAGACCGAATGCTCAAAGACGGCAAACTCAACGCTTACTGGGTGCAGTGTAATAACAACATGCAAGCTGGCCCGAATATTAACGAAGAACGTTTACCGGGTTATCGCAACCCAGAAAACTTTATCGTCGTGTCTGACCCGTATCCAACAGCCACAGCGCAAGCGGCCGACTTAGTGCTCCCTACCGCAATGTGGGTGGAAAAAGAAGGCGCTTACGGCAATGCTGAACGCCGCACTCAAGCTTGGTATCAACAAGTTGGTACTGTGGGCGAAGCAAAATCAGACTCATGGCAAGTGATGGAGTTCTCTAAACGCTTCAAAATGGAAGAAGTGTGGCCAGAAGAATTGCTCGCCAAAGCGCCACAATATCGCGGTAAAACCCTGTTTGATGTGCTGTTCAGAAACGGACAGGTTGACCAATTCCCGCTTGAAGAAGCGCGTGAACTGAACGACGACGCACATCACTTCGGTTTCTATGTACAAAAAGGGTTATTTGAAGAGTACGCCAGCTTCGGACGCGGTCACGGCCACGACTTAGCTCCTTATGATACCTACCATAATGTTCGCGGCTTACGTTGGCCGGTTGTGGATGGCAAAGAAACGTTATGGCGCTTTAAAGAAGGCTCTGACCCTTATGCGAAAAAAGGATCTGATTGGGATTTCTACGGCAAACCGGATGGAAAAGCGTGGATCATCTCCGCTCCTTATGAAGCGCCGCCGGAATCACCTGATGCCGAATTTGATATGTGGCTGTGTACGGGCCGCGTGTTAGAACACTGGCACACCGGCACTATGACGCGGCGCGTGCCTGAACTTTATAAAGCCGTACCCGATGCGCTCTGTTACATCCACCCAGACGACGCCAAAGCGCGTGGGTTACGACGTGGTGATGAAGTATTGATTTCCAACAAACGCGGCGAAGTTCGTGTTCGTGTGGAAACGCGCGGCCGAAATCGTCCACCGCATGGTTTGGTCTTCATCCCATTCTTTGATGCTCGCATTTTGATTAACAAGCTGATTTTAGATGCCACGGACCCACTGTCGAAGCAGACAGACTTCAAAAAATGTCCGGTAAAAATCACTAAAGTAGCGTAAGCCAGTTAATGAATGCATCGGCTGCCCTGTGGGGAGCCGATCTCAGAATGAGCCATTAGGCGGAGAATTTAAGATGAAAAAACTACTGATCGCCCTTTTATCTTTTGGGGCTTTATTTGGCCAAACGGTACAGGCGGAACTGAATAACCCCGGCGGCAACGGCGGGCTGGAATCGCTGCGTGGCGCAACGCAACTTGAAGAGACTCGTCCTGCAGACGACTTTAAGAAGTACCCAAGAGATCAAGCGCTTGAAAGCGAATACGTCTATCAGCCACCTTTGATCCCGCATAACATTCGTGGCTACGAAGTGTCGCTAAACGCCAATAAGTGCCTTGCTTGTCACAGTTGGAAAAATGCCAAAGAGATGGGCGCAACCAAAATCAGTGTGACCCACTATGTTAACCGTGAAGATGCGGTGCTAGCTGACGTCTCACCGCGCCGTTATTTCTGTTTACAGTGCCATGTACCGCAAGCCATTGCGAAGCCTTTGGTGGAAAATGAGTTCAAATCCGTTGATTCACTTCGCTAATCGTAGCCAGATAATAACTTAAGAGGCTATTTATGAAATTATTAAAAGCGTTTTGGAAAAGGCTCACAAGCCCAAGTAAAGCGGCCGTTGGCATCGTATTGTTCATGGGGTTTGCAGGTGGTCTGCTATTTTGGGGCGCATTTAACACCGGTATGGAAGCAACAAACTCAGAAGAATTCTGCTCAGGCTGTCATGCACCGATTGTGGCTGAGATCCAAGAGACGATTCACTATTCTAACCGTTCCGGCGTACGTGCTATCTGCTCTGACTGCCATGTTCCCCATGAGTGGACAGACAAGATTATCCGCAAAGTGCAAGCCTCCAAAGAGTTGTTTGCTCATGTGGTATTAGGCACCATTAGCACACCCGAAAAGTTTCAAGCACGTCGAGCACATCTCGCGGAGCGTGAGTGGTCACGATTGAAAAATAATGACTCATTAGAGTGCCGCAACTGCCATGAGTTCGAATACATGGATTTTTCAGAGCAAGGTCCACGCAGTGCCAAACAGCATTCAACCGCCCTTGCTAGTGGTGAAAAAACCTGTGTCGATTGCCATAAAGGTATTGCACATAAACTGCCAGACATGCAAGGCGTTGAAGGCTGGCAATAGGAGAATTAACCCATGAGTACATTAGAATCGGTGATTTGGCATATTCTTGGTTACAGCGCGATGCCTGTTATTATCTTCGGCGGCTTTGCGGTGGTTGCCGCCGTTTCACTTTGGTTGCTGTCACTGAGTAAAGATAAAGAACTATAAATTACACTTCCTACCGTAATTTATAGTCAACTCCC
>NZ_NDIO01000410.1:0-4673 GCF_002241085.1 Vibrio sp. V03_P4A6T147 | reverse complement strand
TGGTGTACCCCACAAAAAGTAGACAGTACATAACTACATACTTTCGTACTCAACTGGGCTGACATGCCCCAACGCTGAGTGTCTTCTTTTGCGATTGTAAAATACCTCGATGTATTCGAAGATACCCATTCGGGCTTCTTCGATAGTTTGGTAGTCTTCTGCGTATATCAGTTCGACTTTGAGTCGACTGTAGAACGACTCCATCACCGCATTATCCCAACAGTTACCCTGTCGACTCATGCTCGGTACACCTCCATGCTTACGCATGAAGTCTTGATATTTATATGCCCTGTATTGTACACCACGGTCCGAATGAATAATGACGCCCTTAGGCGGCTTACGTGATTCAAACGCCATTTTTAGGGCATTGGTGATGAGCTCAACCGTCATCGCTATCCCTAGTGACCAACCCACGATACGCCTTGAATGCAAGTCCATCACTGTTGCTAAGAAGAGCCAGCGGCTCTTCACCCAGATATACGTGATGTCCGTGACCCACTTCTGATTCGGTGTCTCAGACTCAAAGTCTCTACGCAGTAAATTATCAGCTACATTGATCATAGCGGCCACATCCTTGCTGTATTTAAACCCTTTGCCATTCCGTGCCCTGATACCTTTCTCCTTCATGATATCAGCCACATAGTTCACGCAGCAGGCATAACCGGCTTCATTTAGCTCTTCGGTTATCCGCACTGAACCGTAACGTGCCCTATATTGAGCAAAGGTACACATGACTAGCTGTTCAAAGCGCTCTCGCCGCTTTGAACGCTCACTCGGCGTATGATGGCTCCATTTGTAGTAACCACCTCGACTCACTTCTAAAGTACGACACATTAGGCTAATCGAGTACTCACCGGCATAACTTTCAATGAACTCGTACTTCACTCTTGCTGCTTCGCGAAGTACGCCGACACCTTTTTTAGGAATTCCATTTCATCTTTAAGCCGCTTGTTCTCGCGCCTAAGCGCTCGAAGCTCTTCGGACTCTTTCTTCGAGTAATCGACACCGTCTAAGGTGTTAAACTGTTTATCAGATAGGCGTGTGAACTGGCGCTTCCAGTTCCGGATTTGTTGGGCACTGATGCCCAACTCCTTGGCAACGGAGACAGCTGTTCGGCCAGGAAGACTGGCAAGACGAACTGCTTCTTTGCGGAACTCTTCGGTGTACGCTGGATTACGATGTTTAGCCATAAATCACCTCTCAATTAGACCCTAGATCTAACTTAGCAAAGTGTCTACTAAACGTGGGGTACTCGGAAATATAACGCCCGCCTAAGGGGCTGGCAACGCATAACACCAAACTAAAACACAACAACCGTAACCACCGCGGCTCATTGGGACTGGAAACGCCACGCGTTGACAGTCCCTCTTGAGGCGTTTGTTATGTGTTAGACAGACCAACCAAAACTTTTTCTGTAAACCAATCCCAGTCTGGTGCACTGAAAGCAATATCACGAACATCCTTTACTGCCGACATTGATTCTTCTACACCGAACCCTTTGGATTTTAAAAGGTATGCTGCTAATGCTAGCCCTGTCCGATCTTTGCCTGATTTGCAATGTACTACAACTTTGCCTTGAGTCTCATTTTGTTCAATGAACTTGATAATTCGAGGTAATGCATCAAGACAAACCTCAAAATCACCACTTTGAACTGGTGCATTACTCGAAAGAGGAATGTGTTCATACGCAAAACCAATAGCCTTTAGGCGTGAAATATGAACACTCTCTCCGTCATTGACCGAAATAATTGCTCGAACTCCAGATGACCACAACTCTTCTAGGTCCCACATGACTTTATCTGGCCCACAGCGCCCTGCTACAGAGTTTGTTACGAAAAAAAGATTTTCCAATTGAGCCTCAAAACACATAACGCCCGGCTAAGGGGTTGACAACGCATAGCCAGACTCAAAAAACACACCGTAAACCCTGAACTTCAATTTTGCACTAAAGCCGCCACGCGTTGACAATCCCTCTTGAGCCGTTTGTTATGTGCGTTGCTGAATAATTATTTACCTTTCGCTTCAGCATAATAATTATAATCACTAGTTCCACTTGATGCTTGGCGACTAGGTTTAGCTGTCTGCTCTTTATGTTGCCGTAAAAGCTCTTTTTGATAATGCTTTAGAGGTGGGTCTGAACGTGTACTCTTAATTTTTTGAGACCAGCCTCGCTCAAAATCATTATACTCCTGTGAATTTCTCGGATATGGATTTTCATAATGCTTAGCGCCATAACCTTTTTTATACGCTTCCGTACGACCCACCATAATTATTGAGTACTCCTTATTTTTGCTCAAAGCACATAACGCCCAATTAAGGGGTGAACAACGCCTCCACCCAAACCTAAAGCATTGTGCCATAAACACTGAAACTGAAGTAGAAGCAAAAGTGCCAAGCGTTGTGAATCCCTCTTAAATTGCTTGTTAGCTTTGTTGGTTGATTGATTGTTCTGCTATTAACTGCCATGAATGTACGTCAGGCTGACATTGCAACAATTTTAAATCTTTGCGTCCCCATGAGAGAAGGATCTCTTTAAGTTCATCACCGGAGAAATCATTCTTTTTAGTTACATTCTTATATACATGCCGACCTAAATATATTTCCTTAATAGCATTTTCTGGTATATCCAAACAATACAATGGACGCCCTGCTACTGAGATTTTATTCCAAGCGTTACTGCGCCCCTTACCGAAATGGTAGCTAAACGGTAGAGCTGATATGTCCTTAACAACTCGAACTTCTTCTTCATAGCTCCACTCAATAGATTTGTACAAAAATGCCCTTTTGACTAGATTAAACGAGTCAGAGTTAAATTTGATGCCATTTCCTATACTCATCAATTCTTCACTACTTAAGGTAAGCAAATTTTTATGTGGCTTGGTTGCCGAATAGACGATTTCGCCATACTGACAAGGTATGACGCATGCATCTTCATCTGTAAATCCAGCTAATTTAGCATCAAAACCAATTACCACACCTTGATGTTCGTCTCCATAGTGAGCCCACATCAATGGATTCAATGGTTGCCTAGTAAGTGAAAGCACCCCATAGTTTCTTGAAAAACGATTTTTACACGCATTCGTTGCCATGCTTGCAGTTACGAATGAATCACTACCCTCCTCGAATCCAAAAGCGGTGCATTCAAATGGGTCATTCAGATCTTCAAGACAAGAGAAGCCAAGTGATGAATTTTCAATAACAGAAATAGCCGCTTTAAACGACATATATTTATACAGAATCAACGTTTATCCTCAAAAAGCTAACGCCCGGCTAAGGGGTTGACGACGCACCGCCGAACTCAAAAAACACACGGTAAACACTAAACTTCAATTTTGTACTAAAGTCGCCAAGCGTTGGCAATCCCTCTTGAGCCGTTTGTTAGGTATTTATTGCTGCTGAACGTAAATGAGCCGATTTGTATCAAAGCCACGCTCTTTCGACATTTGAACGAACTTCTCCAGAATGTCTGGTTCGACTCTAGGCGTTCTTGAAAGTAACCACAGATATTCTGTATTCGGCCCTGATACGAAGGCATAACTGTAGTTTTCACGCTCTAACTCAAACACCACGTAAGAGCCATAAAACGGACCAAAAAATGAAACCTTCAGATAACCGTCTGTTGGACTATTTACAAAGTAAGCTTTGCCTTCAGCCTCTTTCCACTCACCTTTCTCTTCGGAATAACCACGATTAAGAACCGAAACACCGCCATCATTTCGAACACGGTATTCCGCAGTAACCTGACTTAAACCTCTTTCAAAAGAGTGATCAAGTCGAGCAACCTCGTACCATTTACCTAAATAATTGTTCAGTTCAAAATCCGACACAGGCTTTACTGATTCGGGCATACCCAAGCAGCCGTTTAATAAAACAGTACAAATAATCAACAAGATTGATCTCATTATGCCTCCAAATACCTAACGCCCGGCTAAGGGGTTGACAACGCACCACCGAACTTAAAAAATACACCGTAAACACTGAACTTCAATTTTGCACCAAAGTCGCCATGCGTTGGCAATCCCTCTTGAGCCGTTTGTTAGCATGCTGTTCCCGCTGCAAAAGAACTAACCTGCAAACGTGATGTAAAACGCACTTTAGTACCAGAAAAATTGCTGAAAAGATAATCATGGAACTGTCTTGAAGTTTTTGATGTACGAATCGAATATTCAGACGCCCAAGTCAGTAGTTCTTTGAAATTTTTATCGGCTTCTACTACATCAAGTTGCTTTGAACTTTCTGAACCACGAGCAAGTAACGAAGCCTTACATACTGCCCAATTTAGATCCAAAAACAACAAAGTGTCCGCATGTGGGATCAACTCTTCTATTAAAGCACCAAATACACCTTCAACAATCCAAGATGGATCCATACTCAATTTGACCAGTTCACTTTTTATCGTTTCAGGAGAGCGTTTCTGGTTATAGCCACCAGGTTCCCAAACAACTGAATCCAAGTGAACTTCTTTTAGTCTAAGTCTCTTTGATAACTGTCCTGACAACCAACTTTTACCTGAACCAGAGTTTCCGATGATAAGGATCTTTTTCATGCTACCTCTGCATGCTAACGCCCGGCTAAGGGGTTGACAACGCACCGCTGAACTTAAAAAACACACTGTAAACACTAAACTTCAATTTTGCACTAAAGTCGCCACGCGTTGGCAATCCCTCTTGAGC
>NZ_NDIO01000316.1:0-4675 GCF_002241085.1 Vibrio sp. V03_P4A6T147 | reverse complement strand
GCACAGTGCCGATTAATAACAAAAAATATTCGGTCATAGTTATATAAGTCTTAAGTTCCGATCTGGTGATTATCGTGCTTTGCCAAGCGAATAACAACCAAGGAAAGATAAGGTTTTATACCTTTGACGGAATTTTGTACGCTGCTACGCCAGTATTAGGTTGATATGGGGCGTTATAAAGCAGTGTTAGCCGGCTATTTTTTATGTGTCGAAAAATGGGCTTGACTTAAATAACACCAAGTCAGTACATACTCACTGTCAGGCAATTGGTAACCAACGCTGATTGTGTATGACGGGTTTAAAAAAGGATGCAGATCAGTGTGAATCTGAAAAATGAGTCGTTTGGCGTGTTTGTCAACATGGATCAGTTCTACCACGTGAAAATCAAGAACCTGTTCAACCCATGGATAAATGGCTTTATAAATCGATTCCTTCGCGGAAAAAATCAGCGTAATAAAGCTCGCTAATTGGGCAAAGTGATGAGCAAAAATGTGCTCTGCGGGTGTCATTACTTGCTGGCGAATATCACTGAGCCATTCATCTCGTATGAGTCGTTCAATATCAATACCAAGAGCGGCACACGCTTGAGTCTGGTGAGTGGCGGCTGCGATAGCGTAGCCATGGCAATGGGATATTGAGCCTACGATATTTTGCGGCCAAACCGCTTGATTCCCCTTGCCAATCTCTAACGTTAGCGACTGTGATTGATCCAGTTTGGTTAGGCAGTGTTTTGCACACATCCTGCCAGCTAAAAATTCACAATGGCGTTTTAGCACGGCTTGGTTTAAAGAAGAGGGCAGGGAGATCCCTTGCTCTTCAAGTTTATTTTTGTATTCAGGCAGATACTTCACTTCAAGCTGGTGGTATTGGATGAAAGATGGCCAGTTTGGAATGATGAGCATGCCTATTTTACCTATCGAGTGAGTGAACTTGTTCGATGCGTCGCCTGCGTGGTGACGTTTATCTCAGATTGAGTGAAAAATCACTCCCCCAGTCAAAAACAAAGTGTTGATGTCTAGGAGAGTGAGTCAGAGTTATTAACTAGAACTGGTAATCAGCGACTATGCCAAAGGTGCGTGGCCCGCCGACTTCGTAGAGATCACTTTTCTGGCGAATCACGTACTCTTCATCAGTGACGTTTTTCACGTAAGCGCGAATAGTCAAATCGTTGAGAGTGTAACCTGCATTCAGATTCAACACAGTGTAATCGCCAGCCGTTTTACTCTCTGTGTTGGCTAAATCGGTATAGTAATCAGAAACGTGGTTAACACGAGCACCAAAAAATAGACCAGAATCTAAGTGTTGCGTAAAGCCCGCACCTGCAGACAGTTTAGGAGCGTAACTGAACTCATTGCCTGAGAGATTGGTAGAGGTACCGGTTGGTCCTTCGCTGATGTCCGTTTTAAGAAGACCGACAAACGCAAACAGGTCGAGCCCAGAATCAAACCAGTAAGAGGCTTCAACTTCCGTACCGTAAGTTTTCCCTTTCGGTATATTGGTGATATAGGTGTCGAAGCGTTTTCCGCTGTCACCTGAGACCGAAGTTTGATAATTTTTGTAGTCGTTGTAGAACAGGTTAGCAGTCAGATCCAGCTTGTCATCCAGGAAGCTTGAACGAGAACTTAGCTCGTAGCTCCAGACTTTTTCTTGTTCAAAAACAAAAACTTCTTCTTTGTACTCGTTATAGCCTAATCCACCGGCATTGTAGCCTTTACGGGCCGTAAGACCGAGGGTGGAGTGATCTGAGACATCAAGTAATAGACCAATCTTAGGCAATAGGATGCCGTCATCTTCATCGGCTTTAAAATCGAGTGGTAGGGTAGCGTGATCGAAATCTCGCTTCAGTTCATCTCTTTCATAACGTGCACCTAATAATAGCTGCCAGCGATTATCCAAACGAATTCTTGAGTCAAAGTAGATTGAGTTGGTTAAAACTTCATCTTTACGTTTTAATGAATCTGTTTCGGTGTATTGATCTTTGAAGAAGCTGGCTAGGCCTAGAATCGCATTGTACTTTTCATCAAGTGATTGATATGTAAGCTTTGCTTCTGCGGTGTAGTTATCTTCATCCACATCACCATACCAATTAGTATCAGGATAAGCTTTGAACTTGGTGGTGTAGTTACGATGGGCGACTAAAATATCCGTTGTCAGTTCATCATTAATCACATAATTGACGTCTAGGTTGATATTCCAGCTTTTGGTTTCTTGGCGACGCGTGCCACTTTTGCTATGCAGTTCAAGTGTGCCCGGCTTGGTAACGAAGTTGGTGTATTGCCCCTCTTCATTACGGCTACCAACCGTTAGCTTGGCTGTTAGCTTGTCATTTCCTTGAGGTTTCCACAATAATTTACCACGGACATTATAGGATTCGAGCTCGGAAGGATCCCAAGGGTACTGATCGCCGTTAGGCAGAGAGTAATCGATAGGGGTATTGCCTTTGGTACCTTCGGCGGCAAGACGAAACGCTAAAGTATCTTCAACCAGAGGTGCCGACACGACCCCTGCGAGATGATATTTACTGTCTTCATTTTCATAACCAGCGCGAACTTTACCCTCACGGTGGAACGTTGGATCCTTAGTTTTGATCACAACTGCACCAGCAATACTATTGCGGCCTTGGTTGGTGGATTGCGGCCCTTTATAGACTTCCACTTGTTCTGTATCCCACAGTCCAGCTTTGCCAAACGCTTCTCCAGACCAAGATTCAGACACGCCGTCTACCGTTGTATTGACGCGCGGTGTTGCGCCTGTCATGAAGGTCAGAAAACCTTCGCCAGGGCCACGTCCATCAACCCCACGAATGTGTGGAATGCCCGACGGTGCATTGAGTACGTTTGGTACGCGGTCGAGCAGATCGTAGTAATCTCGGCTTTCACCATCATCCACTTCATCGGTGAATAGGGTGAGCGAACTGGTGTTTTCGGCCAGTGTTCCTCCCAATTTCTCACCCACCACAACCACAGTATCCTGCTTTTTCTGTGGCTCTTTTTTTTCGAGCTGTTCCGCGACAACATTTGCGCTAGTACTCACGCAGAGGATGCCAATCAGTGTGGCGAGTTGAGTCTTATTGATATTTCTGACTGCCTTACCGTTATTCATATCCATGGGCTTCATGACCTAAAAGTTCCTTAATAGAAAAAATGATGTTACTGCAACCATTATCAAATCAACTGTTGCTGGTTGTAATGTTAATGATAATTGTTATTATTTGCAATATCATCAATGCAGTTTTATGCTACTTAGTTTCTATATTTCAAAAATACTAGGCTTGATATGGGGTGGTTTTAGTAATGATTGTTAATCAGGAGAGCTCACAAGAGAGGGCTGAGCTCAATGGGGTATTGGCCCGTTTTATTCAAGAGGGCGGCTCTATTGGTGACGAGCTTTGGTGGGCACATGTGCAATCGATCGGCATGCCTTATGTAATTGAAATAAATGGCGAATATGCAAAAGTGCTTTTTTTATGGCGTGGGTCGAAGCCGAGTGTGGCCGCAAATCAAGCGATCTACGTTGATATTAATGGTGTCACCGATCATCACAGTTTTTCGATGGCGAAGTTTACTCATATCGATAATACCGATGTGTGGTTTTATATCGATAGCGTCAAACAGAGTTGGCGAGGAGGGTACTCTTTTATTCCTGTCCCAGAAGCGTTAGTGCAGCCGAGTTACCAAGGTTCATACGATGCAATGCGCCACCAACATCGACAATGGCTACGCTCCATTTTTCCACTGAGTTGCGCTGATCCACTGGCTCAAAATGATTTGTCAAAATGCGAGTGGGGGCGCGCGAAAACACCTTGTCATATGCCTAAAGCGCTTACGCAAACAGAGTGGCTCGGTTTCGATTCAGCGCAAGGTCAGTGCTTCAAAAGTGCCGATTCGACCTTTACTTGGCGCAGCACTTTGCTCGGTACATCGCGAGAGATTTGGCTTTATTCGACCGCGCAAAGACCCACCACTGAGCCGTTACCCTTGGTATTGATACTGGATGGCCGTTTTTGGTCTCAATCGATGCCGGTTTATGAGGCTCTTTCACAGGCGACCCACAGTGGAAAGCTTCCAGCGGCGCTCTATGTGTTGATTGATGAAATTAGCGCTCAACAACGCAGTGATGATCTCAGTTGTAATCCGCTGTTTTGGCAAGCCGTGATGGAGGAGTTACTCCCCTCGATTAACGAGCGCGTCAGAGTAACCCGCGATGCAGACCAAACGGTGATCGTAGGCCAGAGTTTAGGAGGCTTAGCGGCAATGTACGCGGCATTACACTGGCCGCAGCGATTCGGTTCTGTGGTTTGTCAATCGGGTTCATTTTGGTGGCCCGATTTCTCGATCGTTAAACCCCCCAGTGAATATTGTCCACCGAAAAGCGACTCGCGATTAAGCAAAATGAGCCAAGAGGTACATCAAGGTTTAGGTGCCAATTCACGTCTTGCGCTTTTCCTCGAAGTGGGTAGCGGTGAAGACATCATGATCGATTTAAGTCGAGATCTATACCAACAGTTGGCCTCACAACAGCATCGGATTCAATTTCGTCTGTTTGACGGCGGTCATGATCGACTCTGTTGGCGCGGCGGGATTATTTATGGGTTGTCCTTTTTTTTAGAACCTTATTTTTTATTTTTAGCGGTAGAGAGAAAAATTTTAGAAAAATACACCAAACCTTTTTCTTA
>NZ_NDIO01000135.1:0-4676 GCF_002241085.1 Vibrio sp. V03_P4A6T147 | reverse complement strand
ATAGACCACAAAGCCATCGATAATCAATAAAATTGTCGACACATTAGACTAATGTATAAGAAACTTAATGATTAAATTTGAACCCGAAGAAGATAAAACTCTGTGAGCTTGAAAAGAGAAAAGTGTCGATTTCGCAGATAGAATAAGCAGTGCAACCCATTACCGATGACACGGCCGTCACTTATGAATATTTGCAAGAGAATCACGCACTCTCCTTTTGGTTACGCTCTCGCCTGCTCGTTGCTCTTATCTGGATGCATTGCCTACAACAGTAAACCGAAAAATCCGCGCAGCTACCCACTACTGAGTGAGGCGATCTATTCTGAAGATGATCTTTCATTGGCAGACAGCCCAAATATTATTCGCACGGCAATAGAGCAGAATCAATCGGTTACGATCAATGACCTCAACGCGCTAACAAGCCAGTTACCTATTGTTTTTCCTGAATTAAATTTACACCTTGAGCAAGAACACTCATTTGATGCTCGCTTATTTCAAAGCGCAGCACAGCAACTTGTTGCTCAATTTGCTTGTGAATTGTACAGCAGCCAGCAAATGTCCGATTCGGTTCAAATGTGTGCAAACGATGGCCGTGTAACACCGAACAACTTAGGTTATTTGCCTTTCCAGCAAGGCAAGTATTCGGGTGAGCGTTTAACGGTTCATCGACATTCTCAACCGCAAGGTTCTCAATCGCAAAGTGTAGCCGTTGATCTCTATCTTAAAAGCACATCGGAGCGACCACTGAGTTCAATATGGGGCTCGACGCATACTTTAGGGCGGTTCCATGGTTCGCACTTTTCATCGGACAGTGTGGTACTCACCGTCTACTTCGAAGGGCATGTGTTAGATGAGCGCCATCAATGGCAAGCCCAATATCCCGAACCTTTGATCTTTTTCTTACTGCTGCCCAGTATCACGACCTTACTTCAACAAGGTAATGACGCCTCAGCTGCGCAATTTGCAATGAATAACACCCGTTTACTGCTCGTAGATAGTGAGACAAGACGCTAGCGAAGACTCGTCACACAACGCAGCAAAATAACGCCGTGAACTTTATGAACAAAAACGTTTTTATGCCCTATATTGTTTTTATCTACGCATTAGAGACAAACCTGTAACAGGTTATTAACTTAACGTATCTGCATTGGATCATTGATGCAGTCATGATAACAACGATAAGCACCCTATCTCCGCCTGTAGCATTCAGTCACAAACGCTCCAAGGTAAAGATGAAGATGCGCCCTACATAAGGAACGTGAATATGTTTAAGCAGTTCAAACCAACCCTCACTGCATCCATTCTGGCTGCAACCTTTTCTATTAGCAGCTTCGCCGCTGATATTGAGAAACTTCACATTTTAGTACCCGGTGGCGCGGGTGGTGGTTGGGACATGACGGCTCGTGGTACAGGTGATGTACTGATGAAAACCGACATTGT
The DNA here is from genome assembly GCF_002241085.1 of Vibrio sp. V03_P4A6T147. Classification (NCBI taxonomy): domain Bacteria; kingdom Pseudomonadati; phylum Pseudomonadota; class Gammaproteobacteria; order Vibrionales; family Vibrionaceae; genus Vibrio; species Vibrio sp. V03_P4A6T147. The sequence goes on along the minus strand of NZ_NDIO01000135.1, from coordinate 3,236 downwards.
CGGCAATGTGTCTTACCAAAACTTATCCGGTGGCGGTGGTGGTAAAGCGATTGCACACCTAATTGAAACCGCAGACCGCCAAGAAGATACCTTGATGGTCAACTCTACACCGATTGTTGTTCGTTCTTTATCCGGTGTTTTTCCACAATCCTTCCGCGATTTAACACCGATTGCCGCCACTGTTTCTGATTATGGCGCTATCGTTGCTGCGGGCGATTCAAAATACAAAACGTGGGAAGATGCGGTTGCCGATTTCAAAGACAACCCGCGTAAAGTCAAAGTCGCTGGCGGTTCTGCTCGTGGCAGTATGGATCACTTAGTCACCGCGGCCGCCTTCAAAGGGCAAGGGTTGGATCCAAAAGAAGTTCGCTACATCGCCTATGACGCGGGTGGCAAAGCCATGGCGGCACTGCTTTCTGGTGAAACACAACTGCTTTCAACAGGCTTAGGTGAAGTGCTTGAAATGTCCAAGTCTGGCCAAGTGAAAATTTTGGCGATCACCGCCCCTAAACGTTTGGAATCTGCCCCGAATATTCCAACATTAACTGACTATGGCAACCCAACAGTCTTTGCTAACTGGCGCGGCTTCTTCGCAGCCCCTGGGATCAGCCAAGAGAAGATTGATCAGTGGAACGCAGCATTAGCGAAAATGTACACCACCGATGAATGGAAAATCGTCCGCGACCGTAATGGTTGGATCGATAACTATCAAGCGGATAAAGAGTTTTACGCCTTCTTAGAAGCCCAAGAGAAAGAGATGGGTGATCTGATGCGTGAGCTCGGTTTCCTGAAGTAAGGTCGCTAAGGGGACAGTTCCTTGCCTTGTCCCCGCTAGCAACACTTTTGCCGTGTGCAGTTATGCTCAATACTCCTTTGTTTATCAGGCAAATATGAATAGGAAAACCTCCATACACCTATCCCTTTGCCCTTAGTTAATCAATTCATTAACTCGCTGCTACACGGCTCTTTTCTCCCCTATTTTTACCATGGAGTTGGATATGTCGGATCTGCCAACCAAATTTTTCAGCAAAGAATATTTACTGTGCCGCGATCGCGTTGGCGCGTTGATCTTCCTTGTTCTTAGCCTTTGCTACGGCTATCAAACGACTCAAATACCGATGTTTCCCGGTGATGAATATGAACCGTTTAACGCCCAAACCTTGCCGACTCTGCTGACTTACGCTGGAATTGGCCTCTCTTTGTTGATGCTGGTGTTAGGGCAGCCCGATAAACAAAGCGGCGCGGTATTGCACTTCAACTGGAAATTGTTGATTGGTTTTTTAGTGTTGATGGCGCTGTACGGACTTGGTCTAACCTATTTAGGCTTCGTACTGGCCACCAGTTTCTTTCTACTCGCTGGCTTTTATATTTTGGGTGAAAGACGCAAATCAGTGTTATTTGGTGCTTCTTTTCCCTTTGTCATCGCGTTTTATCTGCTGCTTACTCAAGGTTTGGACATCTACCTTGAGCCCGGCGTTATTTTCACACTCTGGTAGGAACTGATTATGTTAGATGGAATTTTACAAGGGCTTTCTACCGCCATGATGCCAATGAACATCTTCATGGTGATTGTGGGCTGTTTCGTCGGTACTTTTATCGGCATGTTACCCGGGCTTGGCCCGATTTCGGCCATCGCGTTGATGATCCCGATCACCTATGGCCTTGAACCATCTTCAGGTTTAATTTTAATGGCCGGCGTTTATTACGGCGCTATTTTTGGCGGCTCCACTTCCTCCATTTTGATTAATGCTCCCGGATGCTCAGCAACCGTGGTCACCGCGTTTGATGGCTACCCCATGGCGCAAAAAGGCCAAGCTGGTAAAGCGTTAGCCATCGCCGCTTACGCCTCTTTTACAGGTGGAACCTTGTCAGCGATTATGCTCTTGGTCGCAGCGCCTGCACTGGCCAGCGTGTCACTGAGTTTTCAATCCTCTGACTATTTTGCGTTGATGCTACTCGGTCTATCGGCGGTCGCCGCCTTTGCTGGCAAAGGACAAGTCCTTAAAGCATGGATGATGGTTGTTCTTGGCTTGATGCTCTCTACCGTTGGTATTGATAAAGGCGTAGGTGTGGAACGTTTTACCTTTGGCTTAACTGATTTAATGGACGGTTTTAGCTTCCTCTTGCTGGCGATGGCGACATTCGCTTTAGGCGAGACATTAATGGGTATTTTAAAACCAGAAAACGACACGCGTACAGATGAACAGAATAAAATCAGCAACTTGGGCAGTATGAAAATCACCAAAGCAGAATTTAAAGAAGCGGCTCCCGTTTCAATTCGTGCTTCCATTTTAGGTTTTTTCACTGGCGTGTTGCCCGGCGCTGGCGCAACCATCGCCGCATTTTTGAGTTATGGTATGGAGCGCAGCTTAGCGCCCAAAGATAAAAAAGAAGAGTTCGGTAAAGGGTCTTTGCGTGGGCTTGTTGCACCAGAGTCAGCCAATAACGCCGCCTCTAGCGGATCTTTTGTTCCGCTATTGACACTCGGCATTCCCGGCTCTGGCACCACAGCGATCATGCTTGGAGCCCTGCTCTCTTACGGCATTCAACCTGGCCCTCGTTTATTTGTTGATCACCCTGATGTCTTTTGGTCTGTCATCATCTCAATGTATCTCGGTAATATTGTACTTATCATCCTTAACTTACCGCTTATTCCTTATATTTCAAGGCTATTGGCAGTACCAAGAACCGTATTGCTGCCGATGATTTTGTTCTTCTCAATCACCGGTGTTTATTTGGTTTCGTTTAACACTATGGATGTTTACGTGATGTTGATCGTCGCGATGGGAGCGATTGCTCTGCGGTTAGCCAACTTCCCACTGGCACCGCTGCTGCTTGGTTTTATTTTGGGTGGATTAATGGAAGAGAACCTTCGCCGCGCGTTGATGATCAGCGATGGGGAGTTAAGCTTCTTGTGGGAACGTCCGATCACTTTCGTGTTTACCGTGCTTGCAGTTGTGATGTTGACTAGCCCACTTGTGGTGATGCTGGCGAACAAACTTCGCTCTTCACCAACCAAAGCAGTTGAATAACAAGAAATTGTATCAATAGAAACTCATCCAACCATACAAAGACCTAGCGAAAATGCTGGGTCTTTGCTTTACTATGCACTTCAAATTTTTCCAATGTCAGCGATTGTCATGTCGTTCATCGTACCTATCTAGGAGTCTCCATGACGGATAGACACTCTTTAATCATCGTTGAAGATGATCTAAAACTCAGAGAAATGTTAACAG
>NZ_NDIO01000384.1:0-4705 GCF_002241085.1 Vibrio sp. V03_P4A6T147 | reverse complement strand
TGGTGCAGAAGTGAATTTCAGTGTTTACAGTGTGTTTTTTGAGTCCGGTGGTGCGTTGTCAACCCCTTAGCCGGGCGTTAGGCTTTTTTTTAACTTTTGAGGTAATAAATGAACGTAGAGCGTTCAGAGCTTTGTGCTCTTTATTTGGGGCTAAAATCAGATACTCAACAATGTAAAGATAACCTTTCTGATACATACACTGGGTTTTGGGATCGGACATATACCAAAACTGTATTCTCAATGGTGGAGGGAGTAACATTCCGCATCCGACAGTATATGATTGCAGGTGTTGAGTGTGAGATGTTCTCTCTGGACTATCCCACATTAAGCTTTTTAAGTGAGTCAACCTACAAGCTAGATTCAAAAGGAAGATTGAAGCAAAAAGAAGAATTCATGTCATTCTTGCCTGGTTTCAAGTTTACCTTCGAGTCTTTTGGTAAGTGTTTAGGGATGGAAGAGTTTGTAGCTTCAGCATTTTCGCATAATGGTTTTAGCGAATTTAGAAAAAGCGTCGCAGTTAGAAACAGACTTACGCACCCTAAAGATTGTCTCGAAATTATGGTAAATGGAAAAGAGATCGAACAAATTAAAATTGCAGAAGAGTGGTTTCATTCATTGTGTCTACCACTAATTCAGCGGGCATTTGAACTTGAAAAAGCCTAACAAACGCTTCAAGAGGGACAGCCAACGCGTGGCATTTTTACCATGCGTTGGTTTTTGTGGTTACGATGTTATGCAGAAGCTTTGTAGTAGCGTTGTCTGCCCCTTAAGTGGGCGTTAGCAAATTTATTCGACATCTAACTTGCATGGAGAAAAGTAAGTGGAAATAGATAGAGATTCGATCATTGAATCACATAGGCTGGCAAGCCCGGGTCTTCGTTATCTAGGGCAAATCATTGATGGTGCAATAAGTGCCACAATATTCATTTTCTTTCTTTGGCTCGGTACTTTAATTGGTTTATCCCAAGCTTCATCAAGCTTAATAGCATTTTCGGCGGCTGCTTTATATTTTCTACTTTCTGACGGTTTACCTAAAGGGCAAAGTCTCGGTAAGAAACTACTAGGGATCTCAGTTATAGATTCGGTTACAGGAAAAAGTTGTAGTTTCCCTCAGTCATTTTTTCGTAACCTTCTGACACCAATAATTGGCATGATCGACGCGGTCTTTATTCTTGGCAAAAGAAGACAGAGGTTAGGTGACAAGCTGGCAAAAACAATCGTTGTAGTAAATTAGCTAACAAACGCTTCAAGAGGGACAGCCAACGCGTGGCATTTTTATTATGCGTTGGTTTTCGTGATTACGGTGTTATGCGGAAGCTTGGTAGTAGCGTTGGCTGCCCCTTAAGCGGGCGTTATGCATTACATCAAATTCAGCGTTAAAAGGATGAATAATGAGCGTTCGAAAAGTAGTTGTTATTACTGGCGGTAGCCGAGGGATTGGTGCGGCGACAGCAAAGCTTTTTGCTCAAAACGGTTTTTCCGTATGCATAAATTACAAATCTAATGCTGAGGCTGCTAATACTCTCGTTGAAGAAATCAAAGCGTTAGGTGGTCATTGTATTGCGGTTCAAGCTGACATTTCCAAAGAAGGTGATGTTGTTAAACTGTTTGAAACCGTTGACCAAGAGCTTGGTGTTGTTTCTGTTCTTGTCAACAATGCTGGTATCTTAAAGAAGCAGATGCGCTTAGACGAAATGAGTGCAGAGAGGATTAACTCAATTCTCATAAACAATGTGACAGGTTATTTCTTGTGTTGTCGTGAAGCAGTGAAACGAATGTCAACTCGTCATGGTGGTCTCGGTGGTGTCATAGTTAATGTTTCTTCGGGAGCCGCTCGAACAGGTTCACCGAATGAGTACATCGATTATGCCGCGTCAAAAGGTGCAATTGACACGTTAACAAAAGGTCTGTCGTTGGAAGTTGCCGCGGAAGGTATCAGAGTTAACTGTGTTCGCCCAGGATTGATTTATACCGATATGCACGCTGACGGTGGAGAGCCTGACCGTATAGAACGACTCAAAAATAAAATTCCAATGCAACGGGGTGGTTTGCCTGATGAAGTCGCTGAGGCCATTTATTGGTTAGCGTCTGAAAAATCATCATTTTCTACAGGTAACTTTCTGGATTTAGCCGGTGGTTTGTAATGCATAACAAACGATTCAAGAGGGACAGCCAACGCGTGGCATTTTCACTATGCGTTGGTTTTTGTGATTACGGTGTTATGCGGTAAGTTGGTAGTAGCGTTGGCTGCCCCTTAAGCGGGCGTTATGTGTTTCTCGATTTATGGTCCACTCAAATTATGTAGTATGGAAAGATAATGTATAGAAGTATATTTACAGCTTTCGTCTTTGTTAGTTTCTTTTGCCATGGTGCATCAGATATTAACAGTCTTTATGTTTATGACGAACCGTTGGAGATGCCACCCTATTCAGATCAATGGTTTATTGATGGTGTTTTAACAGATCTGAAGAACTTACATATAAGAAGAGACGGTAAATCTGGTGATTTATCAGCTCCAGCCAGTATTGATTGTAAAACTAGAAAATTTACAGTGACGGGGAATGGACTTCTTTATACTTCCGATCCGATTTCATCATCAGAAGTTAGTCAACAAATCAGTGATAATGTCATTGAGGCAGTATTACAAAAAATTTGTGGTGCAAAAAGCACATAACAAACGGCTCAAGAGGGATTGTCAACGCTTGGCGACTTTAGTGCAAAATTGAAGTTCAGTGTTTACAGTGTGTTTTTTAAGTTCGGCTATGCGTTGTCAACCCCTTAGCCGGGCGTTATGGCTATCAAGTTTAGTTCGTCATTAATGTCGGTAAATTGGTTTAAATTGGAGTACTATCCTGCGATTAAACTCGCTGAAGAACTCGATGACAATCCCAATTAAAAATGTATCAAATCCGGAAATATCGTGCTCAAACTGCCATGCTTGTTGCTGCCGTTTAGAGGTTATGATCATTACCGATACAGGTGTACCAGAGCAGCATATTGCATTCGATGAATGGGGTGGAGAAACGATGCTGCGTTTGTCAGATGGTTGGTGTTCAGCTCTAGATCGTGAAACGTTCATGTGCACAATTTACGAAAATCGCCCTTGGATTTGTCGAGAATTCGAAATGGGCTCTTACGAATGTCGAGATGAACGTATAGACCTTTCTTGGATTTTTACCCAATAAATCAGTGAGTTGTTAGCCATAACAAACGGTTCAAGAGGGACAGCCAACGCGCGGCATTTTTATTATGCGTTGGTTTTTGTGGTTACGGTGTTATGCGGAAGCTTGGTAATGGCGTTGGCTGCCCCTTAACCGGGCGTTAGCTGAATGGTGGTAAATATCAGCATGATCGAAATTAGAAAGTATCAAGAATCAGATGCGCATGATTTATGGGCTATTTTTTATCATACGGTTCGTAATGTGAACTTACGTGATTATTCGCAAGCCCAAGTTGAAGCATGGGCTCCAGATGATTTTTCTTCAGAGATTTGGCAACGAAAAATGAACTTGCTGTCACCTTTTGTGGCTGAAATTGATGGAAAAATTGTTGGTTATAGTGATCTTCAAGAAAATGGATTAATTGATCATTTCTTTTGTCACCATGAACATCAAGGTCGAGGAGTCGGACGACAGTTAATGGAACATGTACTCAGAATGGGTAAGTTACAAGGAATTACTAGGTTTTACTCTGAGGTGAGTATTACAGCTCGTCCGTTTTATGAGAGATTTGGGTTCAAGGTTACACAAGAGCAAACCATAGAAGTCCGCGGTCAAAAGCTGTGCAACTTTGTCATGGAGAAATTCAGCTAACAAACGCCTCAAGAGGGACTATCAACGCGTAGCGTTTCCAGTCCCATTGAGCCGCGGTGGTTTCGGTTGTTGTATTTGAGTTTAGTGGTAATGCGTTGCCAGCCCCTTAGGCGGGCGTTATACATTTCATTGGGTTAATCGGAAGGAAATTACGTGGCTAGAAATATTAATTCAGCTTTTCGAGTGAGAGAAATACTACAATCGGTAGTTTCGAAACCAGATCAAGTCGTTGGTAGTGAAGTATGGGCTGAGGTTTTTGATATCAAAGAGGTAGATTCGAGCCGTAAGAATTTTAGGATCTCTCGTTGTTTGGCTGACTTACATGATGAGGTCGAGCAAATTAGAGTAGAAATGCTGAAACTTGGTTATAGTGCAGACCTTTACGATTCAAGCTTGAACTCATGTAACATCGCATTTGCTGTTAATTTAATCGGTAACTCTTGGGTTTCCGCAAAACAAAACATTAAGCCTGAGGTTATTTTGGCTTTAGGATTTTGTTCCGAAATTCTACCAAATGAAGAAGAGTTAGTTGATTTAGAAAATTTAGAGCAGTTGGCTTTAATGGCTTCAGAGCTAAGGAGTGAACTATCCAATTCTAGTTTGCCTGCTTACACGCTTCATATCATAGAAAAACACCTTAGCAAAATTGAAGAGGCAATATCTAAATATCGAGCCATCGGTGCCAAAGCATTGGAAGATGTAGTGCATTCTGCATATGGTGAAGTCATCGCAAACGACAAAATATTTAAGGAAGCTCAAGGCAGCAGTGAGCTACATAAATTGTCAATTATATGGCAGAAAACTAAGAGTGTATTGGACGGGGTTGTGTCTGCCGATAAACGCTTAGGTGCAGCACAAGGGATGGCTCAAAAAGGACACGAATTGTTAGAGTT
>NZ_NDIO01000114.1:0-4736 GCF_002241085.1 Vibrio sp. V03_P4A6T147 | reverse complement strand
TGTTGTTGCATATTTTTTGCTCTTTTTGATAGTGTGTAAGTTAAATAACCGGCAGGCAGTCCGTATATTGTTCTGATTTCGGCGCTTTTTTTAGAATCGGAAAATTAACCAATAATTAGTTGTTGATGCAAAATAACGATGTCTCTTTTGCAGAAATAGTGCAACTTGTTGCGAGTGATTTTTGATATTTGAACAAATTGAGGTGCTTATTTATCGCTCTGTCCTACAGTTGTTTCACGTGAGAATTAAAGTCTGGTTTCTTCTTGATACGAGGCTTTTTATAGTGAAACAATAACTTAAGGAATGAGCAGCTATGCATTTAAACAACAGGACAGTGGCAAAGGGTGTTTTTACACTGAGCACTTTAACGGCCTCTTGCTTGATGGCTTTTAACAGCTATGCAGCCGTTGATTGCACGACACTAAGCCCTTGGGAATCGTCAAAAGTTTATACTGGCGGTAACAAGGTTCAGCACAGTGGTACCGCCTACCAAGCTAACTATTGGACTCAAGGTAACGATCCAGCCAACTTTTCCGGTGATTATGCCCAGTGGAAAGTGTTGGATGTTTGCGCCACTTCCGGTGGTGAGAACCAGCTACCCACCGCGAATCTCTCTTCACCTTCCGCAGCAGATGTGATTGCTGTCGGTGATACCGTAATATTAAGTGCGAACGCAACCGATAGTGACGGCAGCGTTGCTCGAGTCGAGTTTTCTGTCGATGGTGCAATTGTGGGTATAGTCACCACGGCACCTTATAAAGCCACGTGGGTCGCAACCGCTGGTCAGCATGAATTCATTATTGTAGCCATCGATGATAAAGGTGATGCCAGCGTGAAAAGTGCAACGACCTTAACGGTGAAAGAGGCACAACAACCAGGCAACCAGGCTCCAACCGTTGATATTACGCTTTCTGCGGCTTCCGTTGATGTGGGGGTTTTAGTCACCTTAACCGCAAACGCTGCTGATACTGATGGAAGCGTCGATAAAGTTGATTTCTTTGTTGCGGGAACGCTGGTTGGAACGGCTGTTAGTGCTCCGTATACCTTAGAATACACCGCGACAAAAGCGGGTAACTTGGCGGTGTTTGCACGCGCCACTGATAACTTTGGTGCGACGACAGATTCCACGTTAGCGACTTTAACAGTCAATGGCGCGCCAATAGCTAATAATTGTCGTCCTGATGGTTTATATCAAACTGAAGGTGTGAATGTACCTTATTGCACCGTTTACGATGCGGAAGGTCGTGAGATCATGGGGGCGGATCATCCACGTCGTGTGATCGGTTATTTCACCAGTTGGCGTGCGGGTGATGATCCGCAATCGGCTTACCTTGTAAAAGACATCCCGTGGGAGCAGCTCACGCACATTAACTATGCCTTCGTCAGCATAGGTTCCGATGGCAAAGTGAATGTGGGCGATGTGAACGATCCCAATAATGCGGCAGTGGGCAAAGAGTGGCCAGGGGTTGAGATTGATCCTGCATTAGGCTTTAAAGGTCATTTTGGTGCGTTGGCAACAGCGAAGAAAAAATTTGATGTTAAGACCTTAATTTCTATCGGAGGCTGGGCTGAAACTGGCGGGCACTTTGATACGGCAGGCAACCGTGTCGCCGATGGTGGTTTTTATACGATGACAACCAACGCGGATGGCTCTATCAACCACGCTGGTATTGAAAAATTTGCAACATCGGCTGTTGAAATGATTCGTAAATATCAATTCGATGGTGTCGATATCGACTATGAATATCCAACCTCAATGGCGGGCGCAGGTAATCCAGATGATAAAGCGATTATGGAACCTCGCCGTGCTTATTTATGGGCGTCGTACCAAGAGTTAATGAAGGTACTACGTCAGAAGCTTGATCAAGCATCGGCACAAGATGGCCACCATTACATGCTGACGATCGCAGCACCATCTTCTGGTTATCTATTGCGTGGTATGGAGACGTTTGATGTCACTCAGTATCTTGATTATGTGAACATCATGTCTTATGACTTACACGGCGCATGGAATGATCACGTGGGTCACAACGCGGCTTTGTATGACACTGGTAAAGATTCAGAGTTAGCACAGTGGAACGTATATGGTACGGCTCAATACGGTGGTATTGGTTATCTCAACACTGACTGGGCTTATCATTATTTCCGCGGTTCTATGCCCGCAGGGCGCATCAACATCGGCGTTCCTTACTACACGCGCGGCTGGCAAGGTGTCACGGGTGGAGAGAATGGTTTATGGGGGCGAGCGGCATTACCTAACCAAGCTGAATGTGCTCCGGGCACTGGTGAGGGTGAGAAAAACAACTGTGGCCACGGCGCGGTGGGTATTGACAACATGTGGCACGACACCGATCCGAAAGGAAACGAGATGGGTGCAGGTTCAAACCCAATGTGGCATGCCAAAAACCTAGAGAAGGGAATTTGGGGCTCTTACACCCAGGCTTATAATCTTGATCCAGTGAATGAACCTGCCGATCAACTTGTCGGTCTTTACCAACGTCACTATGACAGCGTTGCCGTCGCGCCTTGGCTGTGGAATGCCGATAAAGGGGTGTTCTTATCAACTGAAGATAAAGAGTCTATCAACACCAAAGCCGATTATGTCATCGATAAAGAGATCGGCGGCATCATGTTTTGGGAGTTAGCAGGCGATTATAACTGTTATGTATTGGATGCTAATGGCCAACGCACTCAAGTGGATTCAACAGAGCAAGCTTGTGCAAGCGGAAATGGCGAATACCACATGGGTAATACCATGACGAAAGCAATTTATGACAAGTTTAAGTCGGCAACGCCTTATGGCAACACGCTTGCAACAGGAACGATTGCCAGTGAAACCGTAGACATCGTGGTCTCCGTTGGTGGATTTAAGGTGGGTGATCAAAACTACCCAATCAACCCTAAAATCAGCTTTACTAACAACACAGGTCAAGAGATCCCAGGTGGTACTGAGTTCCAGTTTGATATCCCCGTATCTGCACCTGATAATGCTAAAGACCAATCTGGTGGTGGCTTGACGGTGATTGCTTCTGGCCATACTCGCGCCAACAACGTCGGTGGTTTAGACGGCGTCATGCACCGCGTAGCGTTTAGTTTACCGAACTGGAAAGCTCTGCCCGCAGGCGGCGTGTATGAACTGGATATGGTTTACTATCTGCCTATTTCTGGGCCTGCAAATTACAGCGTAAACATTAATGGTGTCGATTACGCCTTCAAGTTTGAACAACCGGATCTTCCACTTGCTGACCTATCTTCTGGTGGCAGTGACGGTGGAGATACTGGCGGTGGCGATACCGGTGGTACCACGAATCCTAGCAATGTCATTACTTGGGTTCCCGGATCCACACAGGTGAAAACTGGCGATGTTGTGATTTACAACGGGAAATGTTTTATTGCCAAAAACAACCCCGGCGTTTGGGAGTCACCGACTCAGTCAAATTGGTTTTGGGATGCAACAACGTGCCCATAACCGAGCGTGATTAATCGGTATGTTTTGAACTCAGTGTAAAGTAAGAAGCCTTAGCGTGTGCTAAGGCTTCATTTTAATGAGGGATAAATTGAGTGGGCAAAAAAATATAGGTTTAGAATTGATAACTTTCGGGTACCACAACAATGCCATTTTCTGAAATACGGAAACGCTGGGCATCTTCAACTGGGTTTAAGCCAATTTGAGTATGTGGAGGGATTTTTACATGTTTATCAATAATACATCTCATGAGCTGACACCCTGCGCCGACTTCAACATCATCAAATAAAATGCTATCGACCACTGTTGCACCATCATCAATTCTGACGTTTGAAGAAATAATGGAGTGTTGTACAGAACCTCCAGAATTAATCACACCGTTTGAAATGATCGAATTAATGAATATACCTTCGTTACCTGTTGCAGAAGAAACCGTGCGCGCAGGTGGGTATTGCGCTTCGTATGTTCGAATGGCCCAGTTTTTTTGGTATAAGTTCATTGGTGGAACAGGTTCGAGTAAATCCATGTTAGCGTTATAAAAAGAATCAAGTGTTCCGACATCTCGCCAGTAACAATCTTTAGCGACTCGCCCCCGGTCACCGCAAAACTCATACGCATAAGCAGCATGGCTTTCAATCAATTTGGGAATGATGTCATTGCCAAAATCGTGACTCGAGTTTTCCAGTTCAGCATCATTAATCAAAGCACTTTTTAATACTTCCATATCAAAAATGTAGATTCCCATAGAAACTAAGCTGCGATGAGGATTATTGGGCATGGAGGGTGGGTCACTTGGTTTTTCGATGAATGAGGTGATTTTGAAGTCATTATCCACATTCATCACGCCAAAGGCAGAAGCTTGTTCTCTTGGGACATCCATGCAGGCGATAGTCAGTGCAGCATTTTTTTGCTTATGAGCTTCGAGCATAGAGGCATAGTCCATCCGGTAGATATGATCACCAGATAAAACAACGACGTGTTTGGCATCACTGCGTGAAAGTAGCCACATATTGTGATAGATAGCGTCCGCCGTTCCTTCGTACCATTTTCCGCCTTTTCTCATCTGCGGGGGGATCACAGAAATGAATTCGCCGAGTTCTGGATTGAAAATAGACCAGCCATCACGTAAATGTTTTTGTAATGAATGAGATTTATATTGAGTCAGGACCAAAATCTTTCGCAGCCCTGAGTGTAGGCAGTTGGTGAGTGTAAAATCAATGATTCGATATTTTCCACCAAAGGGTACAGCCGGTTTTGCTCTGTCATCAGT
>NZ_NDIO01000186.1:0-4740 GCF_002241085.1 Vibrio sp. V03_P4A6T147 | reverse complement strand
TGAGTACAGTGACATTATCTTTTACTTGCGCTGACGTTTGGTTTGAGATTTGGCTAATACTTGCCACACTTTCCACCGAATTGACAACCTCTTGCATGAATTGAGTCATTTGGTGTGTTGATTGTTGTTGCAGATCGGCCGCCGAGGATAACTGGTGCATTTCCTTATCTAACGCCGTTATTTTTCCTTGTACGTCCATCATTTTGTTGAAGGCGTGGATGGTCTGCGCCGCACCTTCATTGGCAAGGTTCTGACTCATGTTAATTTCATTGACCACAGCCGCAGTCGCTGACTGTATGGCGTTTATAATAGTGTTAATTTCTGTGGTTGATTGAGTGGTTCGAGTCGCCAGCAGCCTAACTTCATCCGCTACCACAGCAAAGCCTCGTCCATATTCTCCGGCTCTTGCGGCCTCAATCGCCGCATTTAAGGCCAGAAGGTTAGTTTGTTCCGCTAATCCCTCTATTACTTCGGTCACACGCCCAATCGATTCGCTTTCTCGACTAAGATCGAGCACCAATTGCGTTGCCTTTTGTATGGTTTGATCAAGCTTATCAATACTTTTTCTATTTTGTTCTAGCGCCGAGGCTCCCTCTTTGAGCTCATTTTGTGATAACAAAAGAGATTGCGTAGATTGTTCAGCTTTTTCTGCGGTCGCCATAGAATACTGCGCCACATCGCTCAAACGTACTGTAACCTGCTCAATACTTGCTCGCTGCTGCTGTACTTGCTGCCGAGTGTTTGAGTTATAGTTCAGAAGCTCATCCATGTTTTGACTGACCTGTTGCGCTTTGGTACTGACTCCCTGAACGATCGTTCGCAGTGAGTTGTTCATATTGTTTATCGCGGCGGTAAGCTGAGATAGCTCGTCGCTACCTTCACACAAAAGTGCTGGTTGAGAGACATCTCCTGCCGCAATAATTTCGGCTCTCTTTCCAATTCGACTCACTCTGCGGCCGATATTCTTACCTAAGTAATTGGAAAGCAAAACAGCAACTGAAACAGTCACGGCAATCATGATAAATAACACGTTAATCACATTACTAATGCTACGACTCATCCTTTCGCCACTTTGCTCTGCTTTTGATTGTTGAGTGGCGATAACATCTTCAAGACGGTTAGTCATTTTATCTACGGCAGGCATAAGTTGTGTGGCCATTTTTTGATTGACGCCGTTCCATTGCTCAGATTGGCGTATTGCAATCACCTGCTGTGCGAGTGGGAAATAAAGCTGCTGCATCTCATTAAATAATGACCACAGACTCTGTTCATCATCCGATAGTAAAGAGGACTTTTCCACAATTTCAGCAACAGATTGGTTGTGAGAGTTAATTAGGTCTTGATATTTTTCGAGATGTTCAGGCTTCGCATACAGTAAGAAATCTCGCAACGATGCCAGTGCATTAGCTAACGAATTATAGCTGTCAGCATACAATTTAAAGAGACGTTTCCGCTCCCCTCCTTCTTTGTTAGTCGACTCGTCGTTAATCAGCCCTTGTAACTGGTCAAGTGCAACTTCTGCTATGGGGGCGGCCTCGTTAATGAATAATGTGTGGGCAGGTAAATTATCCTCACTTTGGCTCAGTAATACGATGCCTTGGATATGCGCTTTGATTACTGCCCATTCGCTTATGATCGCGGTGTATTGATCACTGAGAATCAGCGTTTCTAACACCGGTACCGTTTTGTCCATCTGTCCAATAATAGTTTCAAGTTTTGTCAGTTGCGCTGCACCCACTGCACTTTGAGAACCCACCAATAAATAGGCGCGTAACGTTGAAATAACCTCTTGCATCGACTGCTGAATATTTCGGCTAGTATTCACGGTTGGCAGATCCGTTTGCAGCAATGAATTGGTGTGAGTTTCGACTTGCGTAATACTGCGATAGGTAAAAAAGGTCGAAATGATAAGAAGCACCACCAGCAATAAAAAACTTAATTGCAACTTCCCTGATATCGAGAGTTTCATCCTTTGACTCCTCAAAATTTTCTTCGTTTAACTATAGCGGGTTCAATGGGTTTATTAAATGCGTATAGCCAATGCGAGTCTACCGTATACTCGTCTTATAACCCTAAATTGAGCATTGTGCGTTCAGTTGTGGCGTTTTATTCCACTCGGGCGATTTATCATCCCTAATGCGCTATTTTCATCGTTTTGTGGTGCATTTTGTTAATCTTTGCTTTAATTGGGACAAATATTCCTAAATTTCTCATGTTATGTCTTTTCATCGACTTATTATTCTTAGCATCGTGTTTTTTTCAGGATGTGCAATGTATGCGGGCTTGAACTATGACCAACTGTTTGGTGAAGCAAGCGTTCAGTCAAGACAATCGCCAGTAGATTCAAAAGAAGCCTCTTTCTTTTTAAATGATGTTAAACCCATCATCGATCAGCGCTGCGTGGTCTGTCACGCCTGTTATGATGCGCCCTGCCAGCTAAAAATGTCTTCAGTTGAAGGGATTGATCGTGGAGCCAGTAAAGCGTTGGTTTATCATGGTACGCGCCTGACGGCGTCGGCTCCTACCCGTTTGTTTGAAGATGCACAATACACAGAGCAGTGGCGAGATTTTGGTTTTCATCCTGTGCTGAACGAGAGATCTCAAGCGCCTACCGCGAATCTAGAAGCAGGATTAGTCGCGAAATTATTAATGCAAAAAGAGGAACATCCGTTACCAGAACAAGATCAGCTAAAAGGTTTTGATTTTTCGATAGATCGCGAACAAGTTTGTCCAACAATTGAAGAGTACGGACAGTACAAACAAGATCACCCAACGTGGGGAATGCCTTATGGCATGCCAAATCTTAGCCCTCTTGAATACAATACGCTACTCACGTGGCTAAGAGATGGCGCAATCATGAATGGCCATATTCCGCTCACTTCTGATCAGGAGAAATCGGTTGCGCAATACGAAAACTTTTTAAATAAAGGTACAGCAAAGAATCAGTTAATGGCTCGTTATATCTACGAGCATCTTTTTCTTTCTCACCTTTATTTTTCTGAACTTGCTGGTCAGCCTAGATTTTTCACTTTGATACGTTCGACAACGCCCCCGGGCGAGCCTGTTAACCGAATTGCGACAAGGCGTCCTTACGATAATCCTGGTGTAGAACGCGTCTACTACCGTTTGATCCCTGAGCAAGGCAGTATCGTGGATAAAACTCATTTACCCTATGCGTTGAATAAAAAACGTCTAGATGATTGGCAGGCATGGTTCATTCGGCCTAATTATCAAGTCTCGGTTTTGCCTAGCTATGATATTGAAGTTGCCGCCAATCCGATGACGGCATTTGATGCCCTTCCGGTTAAAGCACGCTTTCGATTTATGTTAGACAATGCTCAAAACACCATCATGGCTTTTATCAAAGGGCCAGTGTGTCGTGGTCAGCTAGCCCTGAATGTTATTAACGACCATTTTTGGGTGTTCTTTTTAGACCCAGAGAAAGCTGATTTACCCGAAGTGAATCAATTTTATCGCTCGCAAGCCGCGAATCTAAAACTGCCAAGCGAGTTGGAAAGTAACACGTTGCCTATTACTCATTGGGTCCGTTATGCGCATCAACAAGCACGTTATTTGAAAGCAAAGTCTGAATTTACTAATCAGTGGTTCAAAAATGGCGAGAACTTAACCACGGATGTACTGTGGATGGGTGATGGCTATAACCCGAATGCGGCACTGACTATTTTTAGGCATTTCGATAGTGCATCGGTAGTGCAAGGTTTGGAGGGAGAAAAACCCAAAACAGCATGGGTTTTAGACTATGCCCTACTAGAAAGAATCCATTATTTACTGGTGGCGGGTTTTGATGTTTACGGCAATTTCGGCCACCAGCTCATTACTCGCATGTTTATGGATTTTCTGCGTCTTGAAGGTGAAAGTAATTTTGTCTCTCTGCTGCCTAGAGAGATAAGGCACCAAGAGCAGTCAAGTTGGTATCAAAATCAAAGCACTCAACTCAGTGACTTTTTGCAACGTAACGTTGCCCCTTTTGATCAACCGACCAGTATTGTTTACCACACGCAAGATCCAAAATCTGAGTTGTTTGATCTTTTGAAGTCTGAGCTTCAACCTGTGTTATCAAATCGTTATTCGATAATTGACACTGGTTTTTCAAAGCGTAGTGAACAGATGTTAAATAGCATTAATAAGATCAAAGGTGAAGGGTTGTTGGCTGTGCCACAAATTATGATGTTGATGATCACGGCTGAAAATGGAGAGGATCAACTGTTTACTTTGTTACACAATAACGCCCATCTCAATATTTCAAGTCTATTTGATGAACAAAGCAACCGTGACCCAGCGAATGATGATTTGACTCTAGTGAGAGGTGTCATTGGCAGTTACCCTTCTGCTTATTTGTCACTGCATGAACACGAGATCGCAGAATTGGTGATGCTATTGAGTAAAATGCAAAATGAGCAGGACTACGTTAAGTTGCTCGATAGGTTCGCCATTCGCCGCAGTTCTTCGAAGTTTTGGCCGTTCAGCGATAAAGTTCATGCATGGTATCGAAAAAATCAACCTGTCGAATCTGGTTTACTTGACTACAATAGATTTGAAAACAGATAAAAGTCACCTTTAATGGGTGAGATAAGAGGTGCCAAATGACCATACGCGACAGCATTGAAGCACTAGAACAACAAATTTATGTAGCCTGTTCTGAAGGTGACTATGAGACAGTTAATCAGTTAGAACATCAGTTGGAAGTGTTACTGTATAAGGCACAACACCCTTTTGATG
>NZ_NDIO01000170.1:0-4746 GCF_002241085.1 Vibrio sp. V03_P4A6T147 | reverse complement strand
GCGGGTAATAACATTATTTTTCATTCCCATAAAATATTCTCCACCACATTTGATAGCCCTACTGTTTAAGCTTGGTATTTATCTACAATATCACCATTATCGTAGATAAATACCATTTCTAACTGAGATCGAATATGGCATTTTATCTAATTTAATGAATGCACCCTAAGGAAAAGGTTCCTGTAGAGTAACATGATGTATAGCGGCTTATAGCGATACGCGATGATTAAACATTAGTCATACTCAAGCGTAAAATTAGCGCTGGCCTGAAATGCCCCCGCAGTTATTCCCTCTTGCGCTGAAGGCAGTAACTGTACATAGGCAGAAAAATCAAGAACATTGTTTCCCTCACCTAAAGTTACTGCGCTACTTGGCTTATTAATTGGTAAAATTTTCCCGCCTTGCTCTAATCCAATCGCGATGCCTTTGGCTTGGCTATTATCAGTAAGGGCGAGTAAAGCACTATCTTCACTCGCCGCTTGACCAGAAAATGTCACTTTCACATTTTTGCCAAAGTCTAAATTGCACTCTTCAAGATGAATTTGAAACGGTTTACTAGCTGTACGATCATGGAGTAACAGCATTTTACTCACAATGCTTCCAAAATCGACGCTTATAATTTCATCTCCGGGACGTATAGAACAGGATCGTTCAAACACTTCAGCTGTAATGGTCAGCATAAAGTTTTGTGCATCCGCTTTTACTGGTAAATGCAATAATAAGGCAACAAGTACAGTCGGTAAAAAAGCCCAACTTCTACGTAACTTCATTAAATAAGCTACGTACCGTAAACTTTGTATCATCATTGCACCCTTACATGGCATCTTTTTGAGGCAACAATTTACAACTTGTATCACAATCATAGCTCAATGTACGACGGCCACCAAAGTCATCTATATAAGTAAAAGTCGGGCTTGAACCAAGCTTAACAGCCTCAACATTTACCATCAAACTGCTATGAGGAGCTATCATCATCGACTTAAAACCTTCAACACTTACACCTTTATCACTGCTTGCCGCTGCGACAATAGTCACGTAATAAGGGGTTGAGTTACTCAACTGATATTTCCCATCTAACAGCAGCAGGGTGACATTCTCCTGCCACGGTGTTTTATTGCTACCCGGTTCGACGACAAGGCTCGTAGGACGGTAGAAAAACTTAATGCGTGTTTGTAGAGCCAATTGCAAAGTATTCGGCTTTTCACTGCGCGGTGGAACTTCTCGTAAGTTAAAATAGAATAAGCTCTCCTTATCTTGAGGTAGTAGGGAGATACTAGGGAGTGTCTGGATTTTTACTAAACTCTCCATTCCCGGTTCTAAACGCTGAACAGGAGGGAGTAAGGTAAAGGGCTGGTTAACTTTATTGCCCTCTGCATCTTCCAACCAAGCTTGAGCCAAATAGGGCAATGTTTTATTGTTGTTGCGAATGGTAAGGCTCATCGATTTGGCCTCTCCTGGGTAAATAACCCGGGTTCTATCCAAAGAGACAGCCGCCTGTGACTGACCTGCAAGCAGAGCCACTAACAAAGTAAAGGTATAACGCAATTTATTAGTCATATCGTTTATCTCAATCTAATTATAAACTATCCATCACTGACAGGTTAGTTTTACCATTGTATCTACAGTAGGGAGGGGAGAAGGTAGCTGTATGCGGCAATATTGCTCTCTCCCCCAACGTGCTTCGATGATAGCGCCGTTATGCAAACCCGCTAAATAAGCCATGCCATCTTCACCAACCATACCTAAAGCCTGACCTTTTTCATTGAATACCTCAGTAGCAAAAGGTACCGATTTACCATCCGATTTAACCAGTTCAAGCATCAGCTTACTTCCCGAAAGCATATCGAAGTGACGGTAACCGATAGCACCTTCCGTTAAGGTTCCCATGGATATCGGTGTGCCAATTGGTTCAGCATTTTCACCTAACTTATCAACATCGATACTCACACGCTGACGATAGTAGCTAGACATATCGGCTACAACAGCTTTACCATATTTGTTTGTATAGACTGGTAGCCCACCAGCATGTACAGGTACGTCCTTTGCTCCATCAGTATCAACCATGATCCGACTGCCGCCAGTCATACCCACCCGGTGTACAGCTGCGCCCTGTCCTGTTGCGGTAATCCCACCATTAACTGATAGTCCTACAGCTGTTTGACCCGTTGTTTGATGACTAAGGTTGGCCATAACGGTGGCTTGTTCACCAGTATAAGTATAGAAACCACTCACTCTTTCACCAGTAGGGGATGCTGAGGCGCTGACCGAATAGCTGTTGCGTTCATCGATGCTATTATAGAAGCTCATGCTATTCGTAGTTTTCCCGCCTATGGTTGAAGCGCTGTAACTGACGTGTTTATTATTCCCAAAAGGTAGCGAGAGCGTTAAATAAAGCCCATTATCAATAAGATTGCTCTGCTCATTACGAGATACACTCAGAGCCGCACTAATATTTCGCCAATTCATTACATCGAAAGTCCGAGATAAAGAGAGACTAATCCGATCCGTATCAACATCATTCCAATAAGATTGATGGGTATAGTCGACATAAGCTCCCAACTTTGAATCTCTAAACTGCTTACTCAATACTACGCTGTACATCTCTTTTGAAGCGCCACGGTAAGGTTCACCAATTTGTTTAGCGACCATAAAATCATTCATGGTCATGAAATCCCGCTCAGAGAAGCGATATCCTGCAAATGCAACTTGGCTATCATACTGTTCAAACATTTTTGAGTAGTTGACTCGATAAGAGCCGCCACTTTTCGTCCCTTCGGGAAGTTGAGCACGCGACTCAGTGATATCGAACGAAATAGCACCAAACTGAAGCAGATCTCGCCCTACACCTACAGATAAGGCTGAATAATCATCAGCAAGTAAGCCGCCGCCCAGTAGTGACCAACCATTATTAACCCCCCACGAAAACTCAGCACTGACAAAGGCTGGGCCGTCTAACTCATGCTCTCTACTGCTAACTTTACCACTGTTGAATTTGTAACGTAATGATCCGGGGCGAGATAGGTACGGAATAGTGGCGGTGTTAACTTGAAAAGTCTGCACTGAACCATCTTGTTCTTCTACCCGCACGTCTAACATGCCACTTATAGAGCTGCTCAGATCTTGAATTCTAAAAGGCCCAGATGCGACTTGTGTTTCATAAATAATCCGGCCTTGTTGGCTTATCACTACTTTGGCGTTTGTTTTAGCTATCCCTACCACTTCTGGTGCATAACCACGCAGGTTAGGCGGCAGCATACTATCATCGGTGGTCAATGATGCACCGGTAAACTGAAAGCTATCAAAAATCGAATTACCAAGATCTTGCTCACCCAACATCAATTTTGCATGTATTTCTGGCAAAGCTCGATGGGCGTAAATACGCTGTACACCAAACTCGTTCTGGGAATATTCGTAGCTATCTCTATTTTCGTAATGTTGGTAGCGCCCTTGCCAATTCGCTCTTAATCTCCAAGCCCCAAGGTTAAGTCCAGCAATACCATAACTGCTTAAGTTTGTTTTCTTGCTATTGATAGAACGCATCTCTTGTAGGTTGATATTATAATCGAGTAAAGCCCCATTGACTCCATTATCCCAGCGTGAAGGGGGCTCCCAAGACTCACTAATATAATCTCGGTAAGCTTGAGGTACCGAGATTGTCAACGTGTCTTTATTTAACTCGCCCTTGAGCATCATTCCTTCAAGAACGGCAGGGTTATGACAGACCGAATCTTGTTGGCTCACAATCGTTGGGCTGGTCAGTAAGCGTTTCAGCTCAGCCGCTTTTAAACCCAAGTCGCTAGCTAGGTCGGCAGTTAAGCAAAGTTGTGATTCGTTCTCGCTTTTCTCATAAAAAAGCACTTTACGTTCACCAATCAACGTATTATTGACCACCATTTGCATGGTGTATTCACCTGGCATAATGTACCCAGATTTTTGAAAAGCTCCAGATTCGATACTTTCTTTATCTTTGAGATCTAACAAGTCCGTATTGAATTCGATAGTTTCCGCCTTGGAAATATTCACAAAACCAATAACAATAATGCTAGTAGTTAATGATAATAATTTTTTCATAAGCTCTACTTCAGTAATTCAATACACAACTAGCGCGCATCCCTGCGCGCAGACGTAAATATAGAAAGACTATTTTTTAATAGTTACTCGTAGCTCATTGCGAAGTTTGCTGTTGCAGTGAACTGACCTGGGGTTGCTTTTTCTCCAGCTTTAAGGGTGCTAACCAACTTAGCAGCAAAGTTCAGAACATTATCACCTTCCAATAACTCGATACCTTTAGTGTTTGTGCCAAGTTCAATCTCAGAACCATCTTGTAGGTTAATCAAGCTGATGGCCGCACCTTTAGCAGAACCTAGAATCGCTAGATTTTTCTTAGAAGCATCATCGGTAATTCCAGTAAATTTCAAACTTGCTTGTTTAGCAGTTTCTGTAGAGCAAGACTCTAGGTGAATATGAATAGGACGTATTGGAGTCTCACCTTGCTTTTCTAATAAAACATTAGAAATCATGCCCATCTGAATACTCTGATCAACACTCTCTGGAGCGATTGAACATGGCGCATCAATGATTGCCCCAACAAAGTTGATTACTCCGTGCCCTTGGTCAGCTGTAATAGTTGAGGCTGGTGGTGGAGTTACACCTCCACCCTCTCCCTCTTCTGCAAATACAGAAGCAGACAACAACACCATCATAGCTGAAGCGATAATTGTTTTTTTCATTTCTTAATCCTAGTTT